>JBDKTA010000013.1 GCA_039680605.1 Planctomycetaceae bacterium
CGCACATTGCCAACACACGCTTACGTAAATCCATTGAGTATGCTTTCATTTCAAGCCTCCATGCTTGACCCAAGCATACACAACTTCTTCAGAGGGCGCTAGATGTGTTCGTGACTTGCTCTAGCCGAAGGCGGCTTCACAGAGCGCTTGTACCAGCACCGCCGCCAGGCGCGGGGGAGATAGGACGAACAACATGGGACCAATAAGACGAATAGGACCTATGCTGGCGGTGGTCCTATTGGTCCTATCATATGTCCTATATGTCCTATAGGTCCTATTCCCTCCCATATCTTCCGTGGGTGAACGCCATCTCGTACATTGCTGCCACGTTCTCCGGCTTGGAGTTGTCCTGCAGGCAATGCGCGGGGCTGAAGCAGTAGCCGCCGCCGGGCATCATGATGTCCAGCGTGCTGCGGCATTCGGCTTTCATTTCCTCCACGCTGCCGTTGGCGACCGGGCCGGCGGTTGAGATGCAGCCGTGGAAGAACAGCTTGTCGCCGAAGTTTTCCTTGAGGTAGCGCGGGGACATGTTGACGGCCTCGGGCTGGAGCGTGTCGACGCCGGTGATGCCCATTTCGATCATGTCCGGATACGACCAACTGCTCGATCCGCAGGTGTGGATCAGCGTGGGCAGGTTGTACGCCTTGGCGAGGTCGATGACCTTCTGGTGCCGCGGGCGGATGTGCTTGCGGAAGAGCTCCAGGCTCATGATCGGCGACCTCTGCGTGCCCAGGTCCTCGCCCATCCAGATGAAGTCGATCTTGCCCTTGGCGGCCTCGAGCGTGCGCTCGAGCACTTTCAGGGCGATCTCGAGCTTTCGGTCGATCAGGAGCAGCCCGGCCGGGTCGTCGGTGATCAGGTCCACCAGCACCTGCTCCATGGTGCGGATCATTCCGGTGGAGTTGATGATGTCAGGCAGGCCGGCCCCGCCGTTGAAGACGGCGAAGTCCTTGACGTCGTCGCAGTGCTGGGCGACGTGCGAGTAGTCATAATGGTCGGGGTTGGGCATGGGCCAGTTGGCGATGGTCTCCTCGTCGGCGCCGGCCAGCGGGAAGTCGCAGAAGTCCATGTACCCGCCGCTGTCGTGCTCGATCCACCGCGTGCGAATGCCCCAGCACGGATCTACGCCGCGGCCTTCGATCTCCGCGTGAAGCCGCGGACCCGTGTACCAGGCCCCCACGCCGCGGAAGTCCACGCCCAGCACGTTCGTCAGCCCGCCCCAGTCGTCGGCCGCCAGTCCGAAGTACTCCATCAGGTTGCGATTGATGCCGCCGTTGGCGAAGTAATTGACCGGCACGCGATCAGGCTCCTGGTGTGCGAAGGTGGTCATCACCCGCTCCTTGGAAGTCATGGTGTCGGCCTTGCGAAGGTTCATCAGGTCGGTGGCGCGCTGGTTCATGAGGCAGGCTCCTTTGGCGACAGTTTAACAGGGAACCGGGGAATTTACCACAGAGGCACAGAGGGCACGGAGGTGAAAAACAAAATGGAGGCATTGCGTCCACAGAGTCCATCCTGTCCACAATGTCCATGCCGTCAATGGCGGGTGGGTGGCTGGATGCCAAGAAGAACAGAAGGATGTGCGAAACCTTCTTGCTCTCGCTTGTCTTTATCTCAGAGCTCTCTGAGTCTCTGTGGTAAGTTTCTTCTACCGCCCGCCGCGCAGGGGATACATCGGCGCGGGCGGCATCTTGTCGGCGTCGCGGGCTACCTGCACGGCCTCGCCATGGCGAATGGCCGTCAACAGCGCACCGCGGTTGCCCGACCACCACTGGCTGGCATTCTTCTGTTCGTCGGGCAGCTCGAGCGTGATGGTGGGAATGTTGCGGTCGATGCCCGCCCACGTGCCGAAACTGCCCGGCGTGGGATACCCGATCGTCGCCTTGGGCGGATAGCTGTTGGACTTGGCCATGGCGGCCGCCAGCGCGCTGGCCGGTCCGTCGTAGTTGTTGCAGAACCGCCCGCCGCTGATGGTGTGGATCGAGACGATGCTGGCCGGGCGGAGCATGTCGACGGCCTTGATGATGGCCTGGGTCTCGGGCTCACTGGCCGGGCGCGACCCGCCGCTATAGCGGGCGTTGGCGGCGCTGGGTTTCCAGTTGGTAGCCGGGAAGTTGCGATTGCAGTCGACACGGTTGGCGTTGCCTCGCGTGCGGGCGGCCAGGCCGTCGGGGTTGGCTTCGAGGATGAACGCCACGCTGCGCCCGCCCAGGACAGAGGGGTTGGACTTGATGTAATCGTACATCCGCCGGGCTAACTGCGACGAGACCGGCTCATCGCCGTGAATGCCTGCGAAGATCAGCGTCGCGCTGCCCGAGGCGCCGAATACGTGCATGGTGATGGGCTTGCCCAGCACCGAGTGACCCAGCACGAAGGTTCGCGCGGAGCTGGCGGCGCCTGCAGGGGCGTTCGCCCGCGGCTGGGCCTTGGCGTGGTGCGGCGACCATGCCGGCGAGGAGGGCAATTCGCCGGCTTCCTGCCGTAGCGTGTCCTCGGTCAGCGGACCGATCGCCGCGGCGGGCTTCTGGGCGCAGCCGCCCAGGGCGGCCGCCGACAACACTACAACCGCCACGAAGCCACCGCTGCGTGCCAACGAGAGTTTGCGCATGAAAGAGTCGTCCTTTTTGAGACGGAGTATGATAATAAGATCGGGTCTGCAATTCAAATAACTTAAGGGCAACCCGCCTCACGCCCAGCGGAAGTTCGAGAACAGCGGCTGGCGCTGGGGAATCTGCTCGAACGCCACCTCCAGCAGCTCCAGCTCGCGCCAGGATCTCATCGGCTGTTTCTTGTCGTCCTTGAACCGCCTCGCTGGCAGGCGAACGCTCTGCCAGCCGCCAGCGGCCTTGAGGGGAACCAGGACGCGGTGCGTCGTCGCACCGGGGCTGAACTGGTGAGCCAAGAGTGACAGCTTGAGCGTCACGTCCTGGCGCGTGAAGACATCGAACGCCAGCTCCGCCCCGGCAGGAGCGTGCCATTTCGGGTCGGCCAGCTTGCGGCAGTACAGCGGCGACCACATGGTCATCTGCACCCCCCACCGCCCCGCCGGGCCCTTGACCCGCTTGAGACCCTTGGCGAACGCGATGGGGTCCGTCCCCGTCGTGCAGGTGCAGAAGTCGTCCAGACCCTTGCTGAAATCGCCGATCTGCCGCGAGGCCTTATCCGTCGCGCGGGCCGCCCCCAGCTCGGCGGGAACCACCGCCTGGAAGTTGCTCGCCAGGTGCCAGCCGCTTTCGTAATGCACCTGGGCGTACGCGAACAACCGCTGGCTCGCGTCGAGCACCGGCAGGGAGGCCGTCACCTTGCCACCCTTTCGCACGACCGCCGCCGAGCGCCAGTGGCGGTTCTTGGGGTCGGCATTGTGCAGGGCGTAGTACGCGTCGATGCGGGCGACCGTCTGCGAGCGGTCGGGGCGAATCTCCAGTTGCGGCACGCCGCGAGCGTCGAGGGTGACCTGCGCTTCCGGCGTGGCCGGGGCCGCCGGGCCGCCTTTGAGGTGCCAGTCCATCCACAGCGGCAGGTTCGTGCCTTCGTCCTCGGCGATATGATGATTCACCCGCGGCGAAAATGCCGCCCGCCAGATGCCCCCGGCCCGGCCCAGCGTCTGATAGGCCCAATCCATCTTGCCGTAGAAATCGTTGCTGCCGTCGAGGTATAGCACCGGGCAGCGCACCAGAGGGGCGTACGCCTCAGGCTCCATCGTGCTGCGCCAGATCTGCTTGTCAACGTCAGCCGCGTGCGGGTCGGCCTCATGCATGCTCGTGGGATACGTGGTCCAGCCAACGCCGTAGATCGCGCAGGCCGCCCGCACGCGCGGGTCGGTTCCGGCGATGGTCCACGTCAGCGTGCCGCCCATCGAGACGCCGAAGATGCCGATGCGGTTGGGGTCGACTTCCTTCTGGCGCTCGAGCACCGTCAGGGCCCGCCGCCCCGCCAGCGTCCAGTGGAACCACGACGACTCGCGCGGGCTCGGCCACACCGCCTCGATCTTCTGCCTGGC
The DNA here is from genome assembly GCA_039680605.1 of Planctomycetaceae bacterium. NCBI lineage: Bacteria > Pseudomonadati > Planctomycetota > Planctomycetia > Planctomycetales > Planctomycetaceae > Planctomycetaceae bacterium. The sequence continues at coordinate 3,998 of JBDKTA010000013.1, forward strand.
TTTTTGATGATTGCCCTGCGTGAGCTTGCCCCAGAGGGCGTACCGCGGGCGGTTCTCCCACCAGCCGCCCCAGTTGTACGTCATCGCCGCATACCCGCGGGCGTTCCAGAACTTCAGCCAGTCGATCGACACCGTCTGTCCGCCGCCGTGAATGTGCAGCACCGCCGGGAGCTTCACCGCGGAGGACGCGGAGACCGCAGAGGTATTGTTTTTTTCTTCTCTTCCCTCAGCGTTCTCTGCGAACTCTGCGGTGAATCTTCTTCGCCGCGCGCCGACGGGGGCCGAGTAGATCGCATAGATTCTGCAAGGCGCGCCGCGATACGTTTCGCTGGTGAAGTAGAACTCATGGAAGGCCGCCCCGCCTTCGCGCCAACGGCGGAGGGTTTCCACATCGAGCTCTTCCGCCCGCGGGTCGATCCCGTCCCAGAGTTCCTGCGGCGTGTGATACAGCCCCGGCAGCTTGCTCGACCGCTTAACCTTGGCAGACATCGCGATCTCCTCATGAAGGCTATTGGAAGCCACTGCAATATCCGCCCCCCGCTTTGCACGCAAGAGCAATCCATCCCCACGCTTATCCCTTCAGTTACGGGTGGGGGAAAAGTCGCGGCGGAGGCACTAAATGAAGAAGTAATTCGTTGTGTGAATTACTTCTTCATTTGGGGCCGTGTACCCCTGACCAGCGCAAGTATTCATCAAAGCCACACAACGGCTTTGATAAATACTTGGTGCCTCCGCCGCGACTTTTCCCCCATGACTGAGGCATTGCTCCTGGTGGGAGCGAGTGGTTTGTTTGACAAGCCTGCGCCAATTCACTACCGTGGGGGTTTCAGCCTCAGGAGAAGAACATGCCAAACCGTCTGCATCGATGGAATCTGTTCATCATCGCCGCCGTGCTCATCGCCGCCGTGCCGCTGGCGATAGCGGCCTTTCCACCGGAGAAACCCTACGATCCGAGGCCGCTGATGCCCGAGGCCGTCAAGAAGGCCGACCCGAACAACTACACGTTCCTGGTGCTGGGCGACACGCGCGGCAACGCCGTCTTCAAGCTGCTGATGGAAAAGGCGATGACGCACAAGCCCAGTTTCGCCCTGTTGACCGGCGACCAGGTCCGCGATGGGCTGGACAAGGAATACGACTCGCTGGACGCGCAGTACGCCCCCTTCGCCCGCACGATGCCCGTCTGGCCGTGCTACGGCAACCACGACGCGCGCAATCCCGCCAATTACGAAAAATTCTTCGGGATGACCGACAAGCACTACAGCTTCGACTTTCACAACGCCCGCTTCATCGGCGTCGAGTCGCTCAGCGCCGCGGCCACCATCGAAAAAGCCCAACTGGAGTGGCTGGAGAAGCAGCTCGACGAAGGCAAGAAAGCCGGAAAGCTCCTGTTCGTCTGGATGCACGGGCCGGCCTACAGCGTTGGCGAAAAGTTCGAAATCACCAACCAGCCCTGCGATTTCACGCGGTTGTGCGTCAAGTACGGCGTGACGGCCGTCTTTGCCGGACACGACCACATCTACTACCGCACCAAGCGCGACGGCGTGACGCACATGATCCAGGGCGTCGCCGGCGCGCCGATCTATACGATCAAGCGCAAGAGCTTCGCCCAGCGTGAGGACGTCTGGTGGGGCGGCACGGGCAAGAAGCAGTGGACGCTCTACACCCCTGCCGGCGGCGAGCAGGTCATGAACATCCACATGTTCCTGTTCACGACGATCACCGTCGAAGGCGGCAAGGTTTCGGGCAAGACTCTCACGCATGACAACCAGCCCATCGACGAGTTCGTCCTGCGCGAAGGCAAGTAGCCCCCGCCGCGCCGGCCGCCTGATCCGTCACCGCCCGGGGCGGCCCGCAATCCTCGAACCGACATTGACACCGCCCGCCGGGCGGGTATGATTACATCAGCCATTGCGGGCGTAATTCAGTGGTAGAATGCCAGCTTCCCAAGCTGGACGTCGAGGGTTCGAATCCCTTCGCCCGCTGTCCGGAGGTATTACTTCGCGTTTTGTTTTGCGATCAGCTCGGCCAGGTCCCTGAAGGTCTTGAGGTTTCCGAACTCGACAGCCTTGGGCAGTCGTTTGGCGGCCAGCCAGATTCCCATGTAGGACACCATGCCGCTGGCGACAAAGACCATTGCGAGCAAGACGAACCCAATTTGCCAGCACGCCAGGACGCAGCTAAGCAATGCCAGCCCCAGCGATGCTCCGAAGCCTATCACACATCTATCGTACCATGGCTTTTCCATCTTTATCATCGGTAGCGAATTGCGGGCGAGTCTGGATATCGACCGCAAAAAGACGTCCGCATGTTTTCGAGTATATTCTGCCAGGGGCGTAGATGGTGAAATTCCGCTCACTTCAACACCAGCGTTGCGAAGCCGCGAGCAGACAGCGAAGAAGGCACCAGCAGACATGCAATTTCGACCCATAATCCTGGCTGGCGAGACATCAGTGGCGACTGCTCGATCCGCGATAAAGACGCACACGTCTCGCAACGTCCTGCTCGGCGCGGGTTCGAGCACGGCGTACCATTCGCTGTCGGAGTAGCCCAGACGCCAGTCATCATCAAGGGCTCGCCCGAGTGCCTGCCAACCCAATAGGTCGCAGGCGTCGCGCCATTCTTCTACCGTCGTCTCAAAGGTCAAGGACGCATCGGGGTCAGCCTCAGGATCCAACTGACACTGCTGCCTGTGTCCGTCGATGAGAACAGCTAGAACGTATTCCGGTGCGGCGGGCTTCAACTCAACATGATCTTGTACTGTCATCGCGGGTAATCATACTTGGAAGCAGGTTGTCGTGACAGTTGCTCCGCCAGCGGCGTTGGTTGGGCAGGGGAAATTGCTCTTTGGGGTTGCCGTGGGCGGGGCGGGCGGGTTGAATACTCAGCGACAGAATGCAGCGAACGGAACTGCGGTATCCCGCCATGAGGGTCCTGAAAGGGCAGGCAGGGTCTCCCTGCCATACGGCTGCCCGTCCAGGCGATTGGACGCGACATGAGAGCCCTTACCATATGTATTGCCGCCGGGTGGGTCTGTCTGAGCCCGGCCTGGGGCGCTGCGCCGGAAGAACCGCCGCCGCCGCGGGCGATGGAACTGGTGCCCCCGCAATGGCTGGCGTTCACGCCGATCTGGCAACCGACGTGGGACGCCACGTTGGCTGCCAACCAGGCCGCCTGGAACAAGGATGTTCCGCAAGACAAGTCGCTTAACCAGGCCCACGGCCAGATCGTCAACCTCCGCCTGATCGAGCTGTACCGGGCGATGATCCAGCACTTTCCCGCCGAGACGGCCAAGCACCTCGACGCGCGGCGCGGCATCGCGCAAGCGTATCGCAACCTCGGCGACCTGCCGCGGGCGAATGAGGCGTACCGGGAAATGATCGCGGCGCACCGGGACCGCAAGGAGATCGCGGCTGAAGCTTACCAGCAGATCCTCGCCCACACGCCGACGTATGTGCCCAATCAATACGCCGGCGCAGGGGCGTGGCAGGCGTACGCCCTGAAGGGGCTCGAGTCGCTTCGCGGGAGTCTGCCCGAGACGCACCCGGCGATGAGCTTCTACTGGCAGCATCGCATGAGGATGCTGGTCGAGAACCGCGACTACGAACAGGCGCTGCACTTTTACGAGCAGAACGCCTCGCGAGGCGGCGCCGATCAGAACTGGAACCTGACGCGGGCGACGCTGCTGCAGGCGGCGGGGCATGCGTCACTGGCGGCAGACGTCTGGCAGGCGCAAGGCAACCCCGACCAGGCGGCGAACCTGCGCAGCTCGATCACGTCGCTGGTGCAAGACTACCCGCGCGACGTCGAGCTGGAGATGCGCTGGGAGGCGCTGCGCCGGGAGGCGGCCGGCGGGGCGGCCTTCGACGCCGCGTCGCTTCAGAACATCCTGGACATGTGCGACTCAACCGGTGCGTTCCCGGCAGTCAAAGAGCCGCCCTATCTTCCGTATCGGCGCGTGATCGAGCGGACATTGCTGGGCTCGCCGCCGGAGGCCCTGGAGGGTTTGCGACAGCGGCAGCGCATGGCGGCGGCCACCGCCGCGGCGGCGGTCGCGGCCAGCGGCAACCTCGACGACGCCGTGCGGCTCTTCCGCCGGTACTCCTGGGCCGCCAACGTCCACGAGGTGATGTTTACTCTGGCCGAGGACGCCCTGCGGCGTGGGCGGCGCGACTGGGCGCTGCGGACATTCGAGGACCTGACGCAATTCGCCGCCGACGGCGAGCTTCGCCGCGCCGCTCACGTGGGCGTGTGGCTGTGCCTGTCCGGCGAGGGCGACTCGCGCGAGGCCCTGCAGCGGGCGATGGCGGCCGTCCCCGACTCGACAGATCTGCCCTGGCGCGGCGGCAGGGCGTCGGCGGCGGCGGTGAAGAAGACGCTCGTGACCGCCGCGGGGTCTGCGGCGCCGGACAAACCGTTCTCGGCCGTCGCGCGGCGGCGTGTCGAGATGCCTGCCGACCAGGCCTGGGCGGAGAACTTCTACGAGAGCTCGACGCTTGCGGCGACGCTGGGGCCATGGGCGATCACGACCATCGAGCCCCTGGGCGGTCCGGGCGCGCCGCTGCTGATCAGCGGACCGACGCTGGCGGCCCGTTACGACGCGGCGGTGCCTCGCGCTGTCTGGACGCGAAGCGCGCCTCCGGGATACGGCGCCCGCCGCGCCATCAGCCCAGTGCAACCGGCCTGGGCCCTGCCCGCGCGGCGAGCGCCGGCCCTGCGAAGCAAAGTCGCCGACGAAGCGTGCCTGTTCGCCCTGGTTGACGACAACCCTGACCCCGCCGCACGCAAGGCCCTAGCCGCATTCGACGCCGCCAGCGGCGACCTGATCTGGTCCACCGCCAACCGCCCCGAGTGGGCCGACCTTCAGCCCCTCAACGCCCCCATGGCCGCCGCCGGCCACGTCTACACCCTGGCCATGCCCGCCGGCGCCATGGAGCCTCAGCAGCAGACGGCCGTAACCGTCTGGCTGACGTGCCTTGACGCCGGCGACGGACGCATGATCTGGAAGAAGTCGCTGGCCGCCCAGGCTCAAGCGAACACGCGCCTGGTGGAACTGGCCCAGCAAGGCCAGGCCCTCACGCTCGATGGCGGGTGGCTGTACTGCTCGACGAACTTCGGCATCGTCGCCCGCTGCGACGCCCGCGACGGGACCATCGACTGGATCTGGACCTACCCTCCGGCCGACCAGTCCGGGCGGAGCCTGGTGCAATTCCGCCGCCAGGGCGCCAGCCCGATTGTGGCGGGGCAGAGGCTGATCCTGGCCCCGCGCGACCACAGCGGCGTCATCGCCCTGGACGCCGCCGATGGAAAGCTACTCTGGCAAAGCGTGCTGACGGCGTCGGAGCACATCGTCTGCGTCGCCGGCGGCAAGGTCATCGCTCGCAACGACGTCGAAATCAGCTCGCTGGATCTCGCCACGGGCCGCGAACTCTGGTTCCGCCGCTACGACGCGCCGATCGACCAGACACTCGCCCGCGGGGCGGACATCCTGATGCTCTCGGGCGGCGCGCTGTGCCGCCTCTCGCCGGCGGACGGGTCGGTTGTCGAGAAACGTCCGCTCGAGGGCAACGCCGTGCCGTTCCTGCTCGACGGCGCCACGGTGCTTGAGTTTGTGCCCGCCCCGGCGGCGCCGGTGGCGACGCCCGGCGCCCCGCCGGCCAGCCCGCTGAAATTGCCGCTGACGCGCGCGTGGTCGCTGCCGGCCGCCTGCCCGATACTCGTCTGCCCGCCAGCCGCGCAGCCACAGGAGACCTTCTTCGTACTGTCAGGGCGCACGGTAACCTGCATCAAACGCAAACCCTCCCCCACCGTGCTGTGGCAGCAGACCCTGGCGATGCGACCCAGCGCCGCCTGCTACGCCGGAACCGCCCTGCTGCTGGCCGACGGGCGGGATCTCGTGGCGGTCGATCTGGCCGGCGGGGCCGTGCGATGGACGGCGCGGCCGGGCTTTGCCGTCGACTACTTCGACGGCGGCGGCGACGTGGCGATGGCGGCCGAGACGTCGCGCAGCGGTTTCGTCGCGGTCTACGATCTGGCGACAGGCAAGGAACTGTGGCAGAAGGATTTCGGCGAACCGGCGCGGTTCTGCGGGCAACCGCTGCGCCTGGCCCGCGTGCGCAGCGAAGACAGCGGCGCGCTGACGCTGGGTCTGTACTGGAACGCGATGCTCCACAGCGACATCGGGTTCCGCCCCGCTGAGATGATCGTCGACGCCCACAGCGGGCGCGTGATGGAGGTCCGCCACTTTCTGCCCACGCAGGGCGGTTGGCCGCGCCTGGTCGACTTCGGCCCGTGCGGCATCTTCTACGTCGACCAGCAGTCCCGCCCGCGCCTGGCGACATACGCCGGGGCCGACCCTCTGGCCGCGACAAAGCGAATCGTCGACCTTGGACCGATCGGTCGTTACGGCGCCGCCGCGGCGGGCATGAGCGCCACGGCCTCGAGCGTGTACGTCCGTTCCCCGCGCGAGCTGGTCGGGTTCGACGCCGCCTCGGGGCGCGAGACGGTCTATCCACTGCCGCGCAGCGGCGCGACCGGGCGGATCTCGCTTGTCTACGCGGTGCGTGAGACAGCCGGGCGGTTAATGGTGGTCTCGGGCCTGCGCGGGCAATCGAGCGATTACCCGCTGGACGCCAGCGGCGTGTTCGTCGACGCCTTCGACCGCGCCTCCGGCGCGCACGCGGGGGGGCAGGAACTGCCCGGCATCGAGTGCGATGAGTTCCAGCGCATCGGGCACGACACGCAGGCCGAGCTGCTCGACGACTCGCTCATCGTCAGCACGCGCAGCGGCGTACACGTGTTCGTGCCCGCCCCAGCCGCGGCGCCGGCGGAGATCGTGCTCCATCGCAGCGACTGGCCGATGGCTATCGACGGCGACTTATCGGACTGGAACACAGTAGCTCCCCTGCCCATGACCGGCGGCGCCGGTGGGTCGGTTCGGATCGCTCACGACAATGGCCGTCTCCTGCTGTGCATCGCCCACGAGGGTCTGCGGCGCACCGCCCTGCAAGGGGCCGGAATGTTCAACGGCGGCGACCGCCTCGATGTGTCGCTGCAATGGGCGGGGCAAAAGTACCGCTGGCTCATCGGCGCCGACGCGACGGGGCGGGCGGTGGCCCGCGACGGCCAAGGGCGGCTCGCATCGGACGTGGTGGTCGCCCGCGCCGGCGCGGCGTACGAGATGGCGATCCCGCTGGCGCCGATGGATGCCCTCGGCGAGAGCCCCCAACGCATCGGACTGTCCGTGACGGTTGGCGGCGCCGGGGGCATGCTGACCTGGTGCGGTCCTAACGGTTCGCTACAGCCGGTGGCGCTGCACCCGCTGGCCCGCGGAAGCGAAACGGCGGCGCAGGAGATCGCCAAGGCCCTGGGCCCGCTGGCGCGCTGGCCCGCGCGCCCGGCGCGAACCGCCGGCGGGCGGTTCCTCTCGCAGTGGGTCTGTATCGCCTCGGGCCCGCGCCCGACGTCGCTGGCGGTGGGCATCCTCGCCGGCGGACAGTGGCGCTACGCCAGCCTGCACGACCCTCTCGTCGCGCAGGCCCCGCCGCTTTGGACCCAGCGGAGTTTCCTGCCCTGGTGGATCGCCCCGGTGCCCATCCAGGGACAATGGATCGAGCTTCGCCTGCCGCTGACGGCACTGGACGTTGATGACAAGCCCATCGATGGTCTTGCCTTCCGCCAGGAGGGGCCCGGACGCGTGATCTGGGACAGCACCGCCGTCGTCTGGCCCGGCGGCTCGCGAGTCATTCTCGAAGACGATCTTCCGCCCGGCATGTCCGAGGGGCAGTGGAACTGGGCCGCCGATCTCAAACACAGCGGCGCCAAGGCGCACGAAGGCGTGGCCACGCAGGCCCTCGACCAGGTGCAGACGCATTCGGTGGTGTTCACGTCGCCCGTGGCCGATCACCTCGCCGCCGCGCCGCGCCCTGCGGTTCTGTCGCAGTGGGTCTATGTCGATCCCACGCGCCCCCCGGCGGAACTGGCCCTGCAGCTCAACAACGGGCGGACGTGGCATCGTTTCCTCTGGGGCGGCGATGAAACCGGCAGGCGGCCTATGCCCGCAGCCGGAGCCTGGCACGAACTGCAGGTGCGGCTGGACCAGAGCGACCTGTCCAACCGCCCCATCACGGGTATCGCGTTCGACCAGACCGACGGCCGAGTGTTCTGGGGCGCCACAACGCTGTTGGTCGACGGCAAGAGCTACCCGGTGGTGACTGACGCCGCGCCGCCGACAGCAGCGCCGGGCGGCGCCTGGCGCGCGGGCCGCTGTGAGATCATCGGCGGCGTGGCGCCGGTGGAAGGCAAAAACGGCAAGGGCGGGCAGTTCGACGGGCGAACCGGCTGCATCGTCACGCCGCACTCGGCGGCGCTGCATCCGGCGCAGTTGAGCATCGAGGGCTGGGTGCGGCTCGAGCCCTCGACAGCCGATCAACAGTGGCTCGTCAGCACGAGCGAGGGGTCGGACGATTCTCAGGGGTACGACCTGGCGGTGATTGACGGCCGTCTTCGCGCGCGGGTATTCATGCCCGGCGCCGCGCCGCCGGCGGTGGCGACCTCGGCCGAGGCGGTGCTGCAGGCGCGGCGCTGGCAGCACGTGGCAATGACGTGGGACGGCTCGGCGGTCCGCATCTATGTGGACGGCCAGCCGGTCAAGACAGCCGTCTCGGCGGCCCCGCCCGCCGCGCCGCGGACGATGGGCCCGACGCCGCTGTTCATCGGGCGGCGCGCTTCGACCAAGGAGGGCTACTTGTCCGCGTGCCTGGACGAATGGCGCCTGTACGAGCGGGCGCTGTCGCCGGCCGGCGTGCGGAGCCTCTACGAGAACCCGGCTCGCCCGCTGCCACGGGCACTGAGACAGGCAATGGTGATAGAGTGGACGTTCGACGACATCCTGGCCGCCCCGGCCCAGGCCCAGTGGCAGTGGCTCACGCAGGCGGGGCGCAAGGCGCACACGCTCACGGCGGGCGCCGGCGGATCGGTGCATATGGCTGACGCGCTGGTGACGCCGATCACGCAGCATTTGTTTATCGACCGCGCGGCGGCGGTCGCCACGCTAGCCAGGAACCTGCCCGCCCTGCGCGGCGGGCCCAGGGCGAGGCAGCTTGAGGATTTGCTCGATCGTCTCGAGGGCGGCGCACCGCGGCGCCGGCCGATCGCTGGAGAGCCCGGCGCCGTCCTGAGGGACTGGCAGATCGTCGGGGGATTCCATAATAATCCCGCCAATCACAGCGGCTTTGGGCAGCTTTGGGAACCGGAGCTCAAGGCGGTTGACCTGCAGGAGCGTTACGGCGTCTGGCCGGGCGAGGGAGGCCCTGCGCAGTGGCGGCTGCTGCGGTCGCGCGGGGCTTATGTCGACCTGCTGGGCGAGACGTCATTCCACCAGATGGTCTGCGCGGTGGCGGTTTGCTGGGTGTACGTTCCCCAGCCGCGGCACGTGCGGTTCGACGTCGGCTGCGACGAGAGCATCGACGTGCGCGTCAACCGCCGCCTGGTGCATATGGTCCGCGGCAGCGCCGCCGCCAAGCCCGGCGACACCGCCGCCGACGCGATGCTGCCTGCAGGCTGGAGCGAGATCATGATCAAGGTCGGCCAGGGCACCGGGACGGCGTTTGGATTCTACTTCGAGATCCGCGACGCCCTCAGCGGCGAGGCGGTCGAAGGCCTCGAACGGGCGACCCAGGCGCCGCAGGAATAAGTATGCGCAGACTCAGACATTCTGTGACGCTCTGGACCGCCGCGGCGGCGGCTTTGTGCTGGGGCTGCAGCAAAGCCCCACCCCCGCCGCAGAAGCCTGCCCCCGCTTCTCAGCAGGCCTCTGCGACTTCGCGACCGGTCCGGGCAACCAGCGCCAGCGCGCCGGCGGCACAAACCGCGTCGACCCCGGCCACCCACGCCGCAACGCCGAAACGCGACGAAGCTCTGGATGCCGCCAGGCTGGCGCAGGCAGCCCAGGCTCAGGCGCAGCGCCAACGCGCCGTAGGCGAAGCCAAGCAGGCTGCACAGAAGGCTCGCGCCGATGCCCAGACCCAATGCGATCAGGCCCGCGCCGCGCTGGCGTTTCGCGAGGCATATGAGCTCTGGCAGCAGGCGCGGCAACTCCAGGACCAAGCTGCCCAGGCGTTCGATAAGGACGAGTTTGCCCCCGCCGCCCAGCAGTGGTCCGCAGCCGCCGCGCTCTACCCCAAGGCGGTGCAGGCGGCTGCAGCTCTGACGCAGGCCCGTCAGCATCTGGCGGCCCTTCGATACTCCGAGGCCGCCGCGGCGGTCGCGGCTGCACTCAAGATCGACCCTGCCTGCAGCAGCGCCGTGCTGTTGCAGGAGGAAATCCGCCTCGCCGGCGGCGCCAAGGGGCTCGAGGCGGACAAGGCCCGTGCCGAAGCGGCTGTCAGCGCCGCGGCGGGTCTAAGCGACAGCGACGGATTCGCCCCACTCCAGATCGACTTGCGCCGCCAACTCGCCCGCGCCTACGGCCTGGCTGCACAGGGGCAGTTTGACCAGGCCGCCCAGGCGTACAAGGCTCTCGTTGCCCAGTGCGACCAGCTCAAGATTCGCGACGCCGCGCGGCAGGGCGTTGCACCGATCAAAGCCGCCGCCGAGGGCGCCCGCCAGCGAACCGCCGCCCTCGATCTCGTCCGCGAAGACCCGGTGCAATGGCACAAAGCGATCGACAGCTTCGCGGCGGCCTCGGCGGCGATGGCCAAGGGCGACTTCGATGCGGCCAAACAGCATTACACAGCGGCCACGGCGGCCTATGACAAAGGCGCCGCAACGGCCTCCGCCCTGCAGGCGGCGCGGCGACAGCTCGAGAGCAACAACTTTGCCCAAGCCCGCAGCGCCGCCCAGACCGTGCTGACTGCCGACGCCTCCAACGCCGCCGCCAAGGCGCTGCTGAGTGAGATCGCCTCCAGCGGCGCCCGCGAGACGGCGGCCGCCGCCCAAAGCGCCGCCCGCGGCGCGGTGTCGGGCATGGCCACGATCGACGACGCCCACGGCTTCTATCAACTTAAGAACGCCGCCGCGGCGCGGCTGGCGATAGCCCAGGGCCTGCTGGCGAGGCAGAAGTACGAAGCGGCCCTCAAGGAGTACCAGGCCGCCAGCGTCGAGTGCGAGCGGATCAAGACGCTCAACGTCGCGCGGCAGGCGATGGTCGCCGCGCGCCAGACGATCGTTCAGCAGCAGCAGAGCGCCGCAACGGCAGGGGCCCCCCGCTGCTCCCCCGCGCGATGGACGCAGGCACAGGGATGCTTTGACCAGGGCGAGCGGGCGTTCCACAGCGGCGACTTCGATGCCGCCAAGACCGCCTGGACCGCCGCGGCGGCCGACTATCAGTCCGCTGCCGCCGTCGCGACGCAGATGGCCGCGGCGCGCCAGGCAGCCGCCTCGGGACAGTTCCCCCAGGCCGCCAAGACCGCCGCCGATCTGGCGGCCTCCGAAAACCAGAGCGAGCCTGCCAAGGCCCTGGTCGAGGAGGTGCGCCTGGCGCCGCTCAAAGCCGCCGCTGCACCGCCGCGAGCCGCCGCCCAGGCGGCCGTCAAGGCCCTGTCCGACATCGACGAGAACCAGGCCTTCGACCAGCTTAAGCTCCAGGTTCGCAAGCAGCTTCGCGCCGCCGATACGCTGTTCGACGAGGACCGCTACGAGGACCTGCCCGCCGCGTACAAAGCCGTCTGCGACGAGTGCGCGCGGCTGCGAACGCTGGACGCCAGACGCAAGACGCTGCTCACGACGCGATCGGCCGTTCAGGCTGCCCGGCTGCAGACAATCGCCGCCGGTGCGGAGTGCCTGGCGGCGCGACAGTGGCAGCAGCTTCAGACTGACTTCAGCGCCGGCGAAGAGGCCTTCGCCAAGGGCGACTTCGAGGCGGCCGCCAAGGCCTGGGCGGCGGTCGCGCCCCGCTGCGGCGAAGTCGCCAACCTGACGGCGGCGCTGACGCAGGGTCAGGCACACTTGGCCGCCGGGCGCGCCGCCGAAGCGCAGAAGTCGTATGACGCCGCCCTGGCAATCGACGCCGCCAACCCCGCCGCCACGCGCGGCCGCCAGGAGGCCCTACACGCCTTGGCACGCCAGGCGGTGCTGGCAGCGCGAGCCAAGGCGGATGCGGCGCTGGATGCGGCTGCGCCCGACGCCCCCGAACTTGACGCCCTCAAGCAGAAGGCCTTCACCGCGGCCGAGTCGGCCGACGCCCTGCTCGACAAAGACGATCTCGAAAAGGCCGCCGCGGCGTATGAAGCCGCTCTCGCCCAGTGCAAACAGATCGCCGACCTGTTGCCGCCGCGCACGGCCGCCGTCCAGGCCCGCACCGCGATGGTCGCCTCGCGACAGACTGCCCTGTCAGCCGGCGCGCACTGGGCGGCCGATGCCGCCTGGACCGCCGCCGCCCAATCCGCCGCCCAGGGGCAGCAGGCGTTCGATGCAGCCGATTTCAACGGCGCCACTGGGCACTGGAAGAACGCCCAGACGCAATTCGCCCAGGCCGCCGCCGACGCCCCCAAGCGCCAGAAAGATCCCGCCGTCACGCGCGAGCAGGCCCAGGCCGCACGCAACGCTATGGCCGCCGCCGCGGGCAAGGCCGGCCCCGCCCAACAGGACGCGGCGGTGCTATGGCAGCAGGCGCAGGAGCTTTCGGCCGCGGGCGACCAGGCCCTCCAAGGGGGCGATTTCTCCAGCGCCCAGCGGCGATGGAACGCCGCCAAGGCGATCTATGAAACCAGTGCCGCCGTCGCCGAGGCTTTGGCCGCGGCGAGGACCGCCCTGGCGGCTAAGCAATTCCCGCAGGCGATGGCAAAGGCTCGCGGCGCAATCGTTCAGGACATCGACAACGCCGTCGCCCGGCAGCTTATCCGAGACGCTGCACTGGAAGCTTCGCGTGCCGCGGCCGCGCCGCTCAAGACCCGCGCCGAGACCGAGACCTCCGCCGCAGCTTCGCTCGACGACAATCAGGGTTTTGCGGTCCTTAAGGCCGCCCTGGCACAGGCGCACTCGGCGGCGGCCTCGGCCTGGAGTTCCAACGCCATCGGCAAATCGCAGCGGCTGTACCAGCAGGTCATCGCCCAGGCAGCGCAGGTCAAGGCCCTCGATGCCCGCCGCCAGGACGCGGCGAAGCTTCGTGTGGCTGCGACTGCTTCGCAGCAGAAGGCCGCCCCCACCGCCTCCGACGCCGCGGCGCTGGTGCAACAGGGCGCCCAGCACTTCGCTGCCGCCGAGAAACTCTTCCAGGCGGGCGACTATGACGGCGCCGGGGCGTGCTGGAAGCTCGCCGCCGCCTCCTATGACGCCGCGCCCGCGGCGGCTGGGAAGATCCAGGACGCGCGAAAGCAGATCCAGGCCAGGAACTTCGCCGCCGCCGAGGCAGCCCTGCAGGCGGTGCTGGCCGGCAACGCAGGCAACGACCTGGCCTGGCAGCTATCTCGCGAGGCCCGACAAGCTGCCGATAGTGAATCGCTCACCAAAGTCGCCGCCGCAGCCTCGACCGCCGCGGCGGAAGTGGTCGCCTTGAACGACGCGCAGGGATTCGCCGCGTTCAAGGCGCGCGTCCAGGCCATGATCCAGGCGGCGGGCGAGGCGCAGGCTCGCAAGGAGTTCGACGAAGCCGCCTCGCAGTACGACAGCGTCGTCGCGCTGTGCCGCACCGTCAAGCAGCTCGACGCCCGACGCAACGAAACCGCCAAAATCATGACCGCGGCCGCCGCACGCATCCAGGAATTGTCCCAGAAGAACCAGGCCGACAAGGCCGCCCCCGCTGCCTTGCAGCGAGCTCTCGATGCCAACGCCGCCGCGACGGCGGCATTTGAGCAGGGTCGCTTCGACGAGGCCGCCGCGTTTGGGGCCGACGTCGCCGCCGCCTGCACCAAAGCCCAAGCCACAGCCGCCGCGCTGGCCAACGCCCTGGCCTTGCATGCGGCCGGCAAGACTTCCCAAGCCCTGGCCGCCCTGACGCCGATCCTGGCGGACGAACCCACCGGTGCGGCGGCCCAGGCCCGCCAGACCCTGGAGACCGCCCAGCGCCGCGCGGCAGCGGAGGCGCTGCAGAAGCAGGCCGCCGCGGCCCTCCTGTCACTTGCGCCTATCGCCGCCACGGAAGGCTTCGACTCGCTCAAACAGGCGCTGGTCCAACAGAGCAGCACTGCCGATAGTGACTTGGCGGGCGGACGCTATGAGCAGGCTGGCGCCGGATACGACGCCGTCATCGCCGGGCGAGATCAGATCGTGCAGCTTGACCAGCGGCGAAAGGCCTCCCTGCCGATCAAGGCCGACGCCGACGCCGCAGCCGCCAAGGCCGCCGCCATCACCGACCAGCACAATTTCCAGCCTCTCAAGCTGGCGCTGACAGCCGAGCTGTCGGCAGCGGCGGCGTGCTTCGGCCAGCGCGCCTTCGACGACGCCGACGCCCATTACCGCGCCGCGATGACGCTCTACGAGCCCCTGGCGCGGCAGGAGGCTCTGCGGGCCCAGCTCGACGCCGTGCGGACGCAGACCAACTCGCTTGCGGCCAAGGCTCAGGGGACGCTTTCGCCACAGGTCCCCTCCCGCTGGCAGCAGATCGAGCTGTTTCAGGCCGCCGCCCAGCAGGCCTTCACGCGGGGCGACTTTGACACGGCGAGGCTGTGGTGGGAGGCCGCCAGCCAGGCCGTCGAGGAAGGTCAGGCCGCCGCGGCGCTGCTGACGGCCGCCCAACAGCACCTCGCCGCGGGCAAGCTGCCCGAGGCGCGAGAGACGATCGTCAAGGCGCGCTTCGTTGCCAGCGAGAGTACGACGGCCCAGCAGCTCGAGACGAACATCCGCCACGCGATGCGCCGCTTTGACGCCCAGGCGATCATTAAGGCGGCCGAGACGGCCCAGGCTGCATCCACGAAGGTCGCCGGCGAACAGGGTTTCGAAGGTCTCAAGCAGCAGGTCGTTCAGAAACTCAATGATGCTCGCCAGCGGCTTGAGCGAAATGAGTTCGACGCCGCCGTGGCGGTCTATCGCGAGGTGGTGGTCGAGTGTGACGCGATCGCGCAGATCGACCGGCGCCGGTCGGCATCGCTACCGCTGAGGCAAAAGGCCGTCACCGCCATCGCCGCGATTAACGCCCTCACCGATAGCCACGGCTTTGCGACGCTCAAGAACGAGGCCCGCCAGCAGCACAGTGCGGCTGAAACGTTCTTTGAGCAGCGCAAGTTCGACGAGTCGGACCCGTCGCACCGCTCTGCCGTGGCGACGTGCGAGAAACTGGCCGCACTCGAAAGCCGGCGGGCTGATCTGGCCAGGCTCCAGGAGCAGGCGGTCAAGAGCTGGCAGGACCTCAGCGCCGCGCAGGTAAACTCATCGTCGCCACAGTTGTGGCAGCCCGTCGAGCAGGCGTACAACGCCGGCCAGTCTGCGTTTAGCGCGGGCAACTTCGACGAGGCGCAGAAGCAGTGGAACGACCTTCAGGCCCGCGCGCCGGCGGCGCTGAAAATGGGCCAGTCGGTCATCGCCGCCCGCACGCTGCACGGCCAGCAGAAGTTCGACGAAGCCATCGCCTCGATCGACGCGGCGCTGGCGATCGATCCCCAAAGCGCAGTGGCCAAGCAGGTTCGCGACGAGATCGGCCGCAACGAGCTGACGCAGACCCGCCAGAAGCTTTCCCAGCAGCGCCAGCAGGTGATGGACCTGGAGATCAGCCGCTACGCCCCGCGGCGATGGGAGCAGTACGAAAAGGCGCTGGCCGCCGGCGAAGCGGCGTATGCCAAGGGCGACTACGACGCCGCCCGCGCGCAATGGAAGGTGCTGATCGAGGGCTATGCCAAGGCCCCGGCGTACGTCGAGAGCATGAAGAAGGTGTACGAGGGCGTGCTGGCCTGGCAGCAGGCGCGAGCCGACGTCGCGACCGAGTACTACGAGCAGTTCGACGCCCTGGGCGGACCGCAGTGGCAGGCGATCAAGGACCTGGTCACCCGCGCTGAGCAGAACGACGTCCCACAGACCCAGCGCATCGAGTGCTACAGGAAGGCTGCCCAGTCCCTGCCGGCGGTGGCCGCCAGGGTTGAGGACCTCTACCGCACGCGCGTCTGCGACAAGGCGATCGCCGCGGCTGGCGAACTGCTGGCGGGCATCCCGATCAAGGCCTCGCAGCGA
Source organism: Planctomycetaceae bacterium (assembly GCA_039680605.1). Taxonomy (NCBI): domain Bacteria; kingdom Pseudomonadati; phylum Planctomycetota; class Planctomycetia; order Planctomycetales; family Planctomycetaceae; species Planctomycetaceae bacterium. The sequence continues at coordinate 20,093 of JBDKTA010000013.1, forward strand.
ACGCCCGAGCACGTCGCCCGGGCCGCCAAGGCCGGCGACGAAGCCGCCCGCGCCCTGGCCCAGCGACCCAACAACGCCCGAGCGAAGGAGTTGGCCGCCCAGGCGCAGGTGCTGGCCGTGCACCTCAAGACCGGCTCGTGCCTGCGCACCTTCAGCGGGCACAAGGGCTGGATTTTGGCTACGGCAGTGGGACCGGCAGGCGATCAGGCCGCCACCGGCGGCGAAGAGGGCGACGTGAAAATCTGGGATCTCTGGCGCGGCGTCGGCGCGGCGGGCTGGTCCGCCCACAGCGGACCGGTCAATGCCATCGCCTTCGGTCCGGCCGACACGGCGGTGGTCTCGGCGGGCGAAGACGCCACGCTGAAGATCTGGAACACCGCCGACGGGCGGAGCATCCGCACGCTCACCGGTCACACCGCCTGTGCGACGGCGGTCGTAATGGCCGCCGACGGTCGCACGGCGATGTCGGCCTCGGAAGACGCGACGCTGCGCCTGTGGGACATCGGCACCGGGCAATGCCTGCGGACCTTCAGCGGCCACAGCGGAGCAGTGAGCGCCGCGGCGCTTTCGCGCGACGGGCGTTTGGCGCTGTCGGGCGGGGCCGACCGAACTGTCAGGCTCTGGGACGCCGCCGATGCGCGGTGCCTGCGAACGTTCGAAGGGCACGGCGCCGCGGTGATTGCCGTGGCGATCAGCGCCGACGCCCGCACAGGCGTTTCAGCCAGCGCTGACAAGACGCTCAAGGTGTGGGACCTTGCTGACGGCCGGTGCCTGCAGACGCTGGCCGGTCACGAGGCGGCTGTCACGTGCGTGGCGCTGCACGGGGACGGTCTTCGCGTGCTGTCGGGCAGCCGCGACGGGACGCTGCGGCTGTGGGAGATTGCCACGGGCAAGTGCCTGGCCACGTTCGAGGGTCATCGCGGATGGGTGCGGTCGGCGGCTTTCAGCTCCGATGGCACGACGGCGATCTCTGCCGACGAGACCACGCTGAAGCTGTGGTTCATCGAGAAGCGGTGACGGCGCGGTTCATTCGGCGATTTCGCGCCAGCCATCGAGCAGGTCTTCCAGGAGGGCGATCACCTCGTTGATGCGCGAGATGTCTTTGCGGATGTTGGCCTCGATGAGGCGGCGGTACATGAAGTCGTAGAGCTTCCAGAGGTTTTGCGCCACCTCGCCGCCGGCGTCCTTGTTCAGGGCCGCGCGCAGTTCATCGATGATCGCCTGGGCCTTCTGGATCGAGTCGTTCTTGCCCTTCCAGTCCTGGGCCTCGATCTGCGAGACGGACTGCTTGAGAAAGCGGATGGCGCCTTCGTAGAGCATCACGACGATCTTGCCGCCGCTCTGGGTGGCGATCTTGTTTTCGGTATATGCGGCCAATCGAGTCATACGTCACCTGCTAATCGTCTTTGTTGTTGGCTTCCTGTGAGGTTGTCAGGGCCGAGAAGGCGGCCCGCTGCGAGTCCAGTTGGGCCAGCATCGCTTCCATGCGGGCGTACTTGGCCTTGAGCTGGGCTTCCTTCTTGTCCAGCCGGTCGCTCTGACGAACGATCTGCTTCTGCAGATCGGTTATTCGCGTCTCGAAACGGTTCTTGTCCGCCGTGATCGTCCCGTCGACAGGGTCGAGCATGCCGTCGAGCAGGTTGTCTATCGCCCCGCCCAGGCCCTTCTGGATGTTCAAGTCGGCCGACTGCGTGCCGGCCCCGGCGCCGTTCCAGATGGCGCTCAATTCCAGACCGGCCTCGGGCGTGCCGGCGGCCCCGCTGAGCACGCTGCCGTTGATGGTCAGGTTCCGCCAGGCGGTTTCGCCGCTGGTGCGGATGACGGCAGAATCGACCACCCCGGTGTCGCTGAAATGCACCTGGACCTGGTAGGCCCCCGCTGTCGTCGAACTCGACGAGCTGGTGAACTGGATGGCGGCGTTGCTGGAGTTGCCACTGCTGACGGCCCCGAGGAGTTTGAGCACGGCTGAGTAGTCCGCAGCAACGGCGTTATCCAGGGTCGTCTGGTCGAGGCTCAACACGCCGTAGCGGTCGAACGTCAGTCCCAGTTGCGACGCCAGCGCGAACGTGTCGGCGTCGGTGGAGAACCCCGGGGCCGCGCCGGTCAGCACAGCCCGGACGTTGCGGACGATGTCTCGCACGCCGATGTCGCCTTGGAGGATTCCGGCCATCTTCGTTTCGCTGTCGTATCCGGCGTACTTGTTCAGCGTGGTGACCAGCCCGTTGTAGATCTCTTTGAGGTTGCCCAGGTTCTGCGAGAGTTGGTCGGTCCTGCGCGACAGGGTCACGGTCATGTCGCCGGCCTTGACCAGGCTCAGCGTCACGCCGGGAATAACGTCGGAGAGGGTGTTGTTGTCGCGTTCGATCCAGGTCTCGGCGGGAAAGCCGTCGATCCTCAGCCGCGCGCTCTGGGCGGCCTGGGTGCGGGTGAAATCGGCGGCATCGAACCCGGCGATGGTGGTGGCCTCGTCGTTGACGGTGATGGCATGCGAAGCGCCGTTGTCCTTGCCGGCCAGCACCAGGTGGTACGTGCCGCTGACATTGAGGATGCTGGCGGTGACGCCGGGGTTGGAGGCGTCGTTGTTGATCAGATCCCGCAGGCCTTCCAGGGTGGTCTCGCCGGTGGTGATGCGGGTGCGGGTGACGCCGTCGTAGGTGTAAGAGAACGCCCCGGCGCCGACGAGGGCGGTCGCGCCGGCGGACCCGGCGGTCTGGGCGAGCCGGTCAGCCGAGGCCAGGCGGTCGATCGTGACCTGGAAACTGCCGCCGGTGACGCCCGAGGTGGCCGAGACGGTGGCGATCTTGGTGTCGGAGGAGGTGGCGGTGACGCCGGCCAGCGTCGAGGGGTTTGAAAACGATGCCGCCAATGTCCGCAAGTCGGTCAGCCGCGACTCGATGTCGGTAAGGGCTTTCTGCTGTGCCTGGACAGTGCTTTTTTCAGTGGTGAGTCGGACAAGGGGTTTCTGGGCGACGGCCATCGCGGCGCTGACGAGGGTGTCGGTGTCGATCGTTGAGAAAACGCCTGACATTCCCGTGGCCATTTCGCCGGTCCTTGCTCAAGAGGGCTTCGATACACCCTCATTGTCGAAGGCAGGGGCGAATGCATAAGGGAGGATTTTGAAAAAAAGGAACCCGCAGGGTCATAAAGGCCCTGCGGGTTACCCTCTTCGTTATGGCGGACCGGAGGGTCGGAGATCATGGGCGCGGATTCAAACTACACCGGGCCGCCTTACTCAGTCTTTACGCCGCTCAGCCCAGCAGCTTCAGGGCCATCTGCGGCATGGAGTTGGCCTGGGCCAACATGGAGATACCGGCCTGTGACAGCACCTGGTTGCGGGTCATGGCGGCCATTTCCGTCGCCACGTCCACGTCGCTGATACGGCTTTCGGCGGCCGCGAGATTCTCAGCCTGAATGTCCAGGATGCTCACGGCGGCTTCGAGGCGGTTCATGTAGTAGCCCAGCTTGGCGCGGTAGGTATCCTTGGTCTCGATGGCGTCGGTGATGGTATCCAGCGCGTCGGCGGCGCCGCTGGTGGTCGTCAGGTCGTTGGCGCCTGCTGCGGCGGCGGCCTGCGTCTCATTGAAGTCGCCGATGACATCGAAGCCGGCAACGGTGGTGGCGTCCTGGGTGAAGACGAATTCCTTGGCAGCGCCGGCCTCAAAGCCCTTGAACTGCAGGCGATAAGCGCCGTAGTCGCTGTCATAGGCGGCAAAGGCCACCGGGCTGGTGTAGTCGACGTCAAGGGCGGCCGTCGCGTTGATTTCCTGCACCAGGCTGTTGAGGCTGATGCCGGTGGCATCGTAGGCCGTCAGGTCGACGACGATATCGCCCTTGCCGGCGTAGTTGAACTTGATGTTGATGTCGCCCGCGGCCAACAGGTCGCCCGCGGCGATGTATTCATCGGCGGCCGAGGCGACGTACTTGGTGCCGTGGTCGATGATCTGGGCGGTGGCCGACGAGCTCAGGATGCTGTTGCCGGCGGCAATGGCGGTGGCCTGGACATTGGTCGTGGTGAACGACAGCGACGCGGACCCGAGGTGGAAGCTCGTCGAGGCGGTCGTGCCGTCGAGGAGGCTGACGCCGTTGAACGTCGTCGAGGTGGCGATGCGGGTGATTTCCGCCGCCAGTTGGTTGTATTCCTCGTTCATGATCGTGCGCTGCTGGATGCTGTACGATCCGGTGGCGGCCTGCTCGGCCAGTTCCTTCATGCGGACGAGGATGTCGTCCATGACGCCCATGGCGCCTTCTGCCGTCTGCAGCATGGAGACCGCGTCCTGGGCGTTGCGGGACGCCTGGCGAATCTGGGCGATGTCCGCACGGACCATCTCGCGAACCGCCAGACCGGCGGCGTCATCTTTGGCGCCATTGATGCGCATGCCCGAGGACAGCCGTTCCACCGACTTGGACAGCGAGTTGTAGCTCGTGCCCAGGTGTCGCGCGGCATTGTCCGCCATCATGTTGTTCTTGATTGCCAGCATTCAGAGTCTCCTTCGCGTAGTTTTCCCGGCCGCGGACCACACGGTCCTGAAGCCCATGGTTTCGATTGCGCACTCAAGCCACAGCGCGACACACAACCGCTCGCCCACTTCTGCACGACACGGCGGCGGTACATGCTGACTTATCGAAGCGACCTCTGAGAACTTGAGGGGCTTTTTTGAAATTTCGGATTGTCGCGTGGAACTATTGGGTCCAGGGCTCAAATTAGCCGCTGAGGTCGCTGAGGTCGCAGAGGGAAGATGTTGTTGTATCTACTGACATCCTCAGCGTCCTCAGCGACCTCTGCGGCTTAATCCAATCAGCAGAGGCAGTCCGGGCGTCGCAGTAGAAAAGATTCGCGGAGATAGTCGGACGTGAAGGATCGACCGCCGTTAGATTCCGTGGCTGGCCAGGGACTCGGCCACGCGCAGGATTGCTTCAGGAGTGTCCAACTCGCCCGAGGCCAGAAGCTGTTTGGCACGAGCGATCTTCTGAAGATCTTCAGCCGGCTGCCGGGATGCCTTGGAAATATATTCCATAGGTACAGACTCAGCGGGCGCCGACGCCTGGGGTTCGCGCGCCACAGCCGGGGCCGCAGGCGATGAGCCTTGCTCGGCCGTCCGCTTGGGAGGCAGCAGGCTGCCGCCGTCCAGCGAGGATGTTCCGTCAATCCGCATGGTCACTCCATTTACCGCTTACTAATCCCATTTTCGCTCACAACGGCGATTACTTTAAGATTAATCGGGCCTTTCTTGGGACTTTTTTAACCCCCGCCGCCGCGGCTGGGCAACGTCGAGGCCACGTCGTCAGCTACGTACTCCCCGAACGCCGAGGGGCTGACCAGCATGACGCGCCAGTCGAGCGGTTCGGCCGCCCCCGCCGTGCGCCGCCGGTAGTAGCGTTCCATCCGCTTAGAGGTGCTCACGTTGTGACTGTCCCAGATGTTGTCCAGGCCCCAGACCAGCATGCCGCTGCGCAGATCGATCAGGCGCAGGTTGAGCCCCATCTGCATGTGCGGATACGGGCGGCAGTTGGTCAAAGCCCCCATCAGGACCGCATCACATCGCAGCGCCTGCCGCACCGCCTTCATCTGCTCCAGCGGGATCGGCTGGCGCCAGTTCAGCTTCATGGCGGCAATCGACGGATCATCCGCCGCGACGACAGCCACCTGGAACAGGCGTCGCCCGGCGAGGGCTTTGTCCAGCGACTCAGTCATCTGCAGCGCCAGGGCGGGGGTGGCGTCGCCGCCGTCGAGCGAGATCATCGCCACGCGGTGGATGCTGTGCAGCGAGGCGGCCGATCGCAGATACGTGGGAGTGGCCGACGGCTCGATCAGCTTGGGGCTGCACCCGCCGGCGGCCAACATCGCGGCGCAGGCAATCGCCATGGCGCCTCTCATGGCCGGGCCTCCCGGGCGAGGGGCTTTGCGGCCGGGGAGACCACCGGCGCTTCGCCGCCCAGCAGGCGGATGACCTTGACCAGGGCGTCCATCTGGGCTTTCTGGGCCTCGCGCATCTCCTGGCGATAGCCCAGGACGCTCTCCTGCCACTTGGCCAAGCGCGCCTCGAGATCCTTCATCATGGTGTTGGCTTCAGCCAGTTCTCGCTGGGTAGCCGCCAGTTGGGTCTTGGCGGTGTCGAGTTGGGCCGTGAGGGTGTGGTTGCGGTCGGACAGGGAGCGGTTTTCCTGTTCGAGATTGGCGACGCGCATCTGGGCGTCGGCGTATTTCTTGGCCCAGGCCAGGGCGGTCTCGACGGCCGACTCGTCTCCGGCGGCCGCGTCGGTGCGGGCGGCCTTGGCCATGTAGTCCGACTGGGTCTCTGGGGTAGGCGTGGGCGCCGCCGGCGCCAGCGCCTCGCGGCGCGGCGGCTGCAGCGGGGCGAAGTTCATGCTGCCGCAGCCCCAGGTCATTGTCGCCGCGATCAGAATCAGCAGTGTGCTTGCGCGTGTCATAATCAGTTCTCCGTGGTATTTCTTGCCGCCGGACTGGTGAGGCAATGAAGGATGATCTTGTGGCCGCACTGGCAGAGCACTTCGACCACGGCCATACGCTCGCCGTGTTCGATGATCCTCGCCTGGACGGGGTGTCCTGCCGCGGCGCCGCCGGGCGGAGCGGCGTTTTGCTGGACGGGGCAGGGCGAGGCCTCCTGGAAGGTGTCTCGCTTGAGCACTCGGGCAACGTGTGACATCGGCAATCTCCTAGGCCAGTATGTCGACCTGGTGTTCGTCGTCCGGCGGCGGCAGCAGCGCGTCGTGCGGGGCGTCGTCGGCCGGAACGTCTGAGTCTTTGGGTTTCTTTCCCCGCTGGACGAACCGGCGCCCGCGGGAGGCGGTGCGAGGGTCGACCGACGAAGACTGCCCCGCGTGGGGCCCGGTAGGATGAACCGACTCGCTGCTCATGGATTCCTCCTGAGCTTCATCGAGAGTTTGAAGATGGCGCTGGCGTGCAACTGGCTCACGCGCGACTCGGTCACGTTGAGCACCAGGGCGATCTCCTTCATCGTCAGTTCCTGGTCGTAGTACAGCACCAGGATGTGCCGGTCGCGCTGCGACAACTGCTTGACCGCCTCGGCCAATCGCTCGACCATTTCCCTGTGGGCCGCCTGGGCCTGGGGCGTTGGGGAGCGGTCGGCCGGCATCAGCGGCGCCAGCAGCGGCTGTTCGTCAGACAGCCCGTGCAGGGAGAGGAAATGCTGCTGCCGCGCCTCGGTCAGTGTGTGGTAAAGCTGCTCGGTGGTGACGCCCATGGCGGCGGCGAGTTCCTCATCGTCGGGCGGGCGCCCGGTCTGGCCGGTCAGGCGGTTATACGCCGCTTCGACGGCGCGGAGTTGCTGGGCCACCGGCGAGGGCACGAAGGAGTTGCGGCGCATCTCGTCGATGATGGCGCCGCGGATGAGGATGTACGCGTACGTGCGGAACTCGGCGTGCTTATCGGGATTGAACGTGCGGGCGGCCTTGACCAGGCCCAGCGTGCCGGCGGAGATCAGGTCGTCGCGGTCCATCGCCTTGCGGGCGTAAGTGGCGAACTTTCGGACGATGTGCTGCACCAGGGGCAGGTTGTCCAGGATGAGCTTCTCCTCCTGCGACTGGCTCACGTGCGCACGATACGCCTGGGCGGCTTTTTCCTGCACGCCCCGCACCGGCGCCGGATCGAGTTGTTCAGGTTCGATCTGCACTGTTATTCCCTGAGTGGCCGGCGCCGGTCCTTCGGGTCGCCGCCTCGGCCAGCATCCGCACCGCCACATCGCCCGCCAGGCGCATCAGCACGTAGACGATCGCCGCACCGCTGAGGCAGCGGATCGAACAAGTCCACATAGGCACCGCCGCCGCCCAGCCGATGCCGGCCAGCACGAAGAACATCATCGCTGCCGCTGCCAGTGCCAGTTGCTTCATGCGTTACCCTCCCGCCATCTGCACAACGGGCCCCTCGCCCTCGACCCGCTGCAGCGCCACCAGGCCCACCGACTCGATCGCCGTGCCCTGGGCCACCTCGTCGTACGCCACGACCGGCACGGGAACCTGCCCACCCACCAGCCGCGCCAAATGAAGGCGCAACCGCCCGTCGCACAGCAGCACCGCCGAGTCGTAACCCTGCTCCATGGCCGTCTTCCATTGCTCGCCGATCGCCCGGACCAGTTCCATGACGCGTTCGGGCGGCAGGGCCAGTTGCTCGATCTCGCCCTCGCGCCGCAACGCCGCCCGAAGGTCGTACTCCAGGCCCGGCTCCAGCGCCACGGCCATCAGTTTGCCCCGCCCGTCCACATGCTTTTCAGTGATGGTGCGCACCAGGCTCTTGCGGACCAGCTCGGTCAGCAGCACCGGGTCCTTGACGCGGCTGGCGTGGTCGCCCAGCGACTCGACGATCTGCGCCAGGTCACGAACGGCGATCCCGTCGTCGAGCAGCATCTTGAGCACCCGCTGCAGCAGGCCCAGCGGCACGATCTCGCCGATCACGCCGGCCACCAGCGAAGGCTGGCGCTGCTTGAGGCGGTCGACGAGCTTCTGCACGTCGTCGCGCGAGAGCAGTTGACCGGCGTGACGCTTGAGCACCTCTGACAGGTGCGTCACCAGGATGCTCTCGGGGTCCACCACGGTGTACCCGGCCAGTTCGGCCTGCTCCTTCTGCGCCGCGTCGATCCACAGGGCCGGCAGGTTGAAGACCGGCTCGCGGACGCTCTGTCCGGCGACGGGACTGGCCACCGTGCCGGGGTCCATCGCCAGGAACTTTTCCAGCTCGAGGGTTCCGCGGGCGACAGTGTGTCCGTGGATCTGGATCTCGTAGTCGTTGGGTTCGAGGGTGACGTTGTCGCGCAGGCGCACCAGGGGCAGGACGATGCCCAGTTGCTGCACGAACTTCTTGCGCAGCGGCACGACGCGGTTGGGCAGCGACGTCTTGCGGCGCGGGTCCACCAGCTTGACCAGGCGCATGCCCACCTGCACCGCCACCGCGTCGACGTCCAGCAATTCTTCCGGCGGGGCCTCCGTCGGACCCGTGGCCGTGGCGGCGGCCTCGCTCTGCAACTGGGCCTTTTCCTGCTTGTGGAGCATGCCCGCCAGCAGGCCGGCGGCCCCGGCCAGCACGATGAAGGGAATTTTCGGGAAGCCCGGCACGAGCACCATCGCCCCCAGCAGCGCCGCGGCGATGGCGATCGGGCGGCTGCGGCGGAGCATCTGGCGGATCAGGTCCTGGCTGAGGTTGCTCTGCGTGGAGGTCTTGGAGATCAGGAACCCCGAGGAGGTCGAGATGATCAGGGCGGGGATCTGGCTGACCAGGCCGTCGCCGATGGCCAGGATCGAGTAGCTCTTGATAGCCTCGGAGACGTTCATGCCCCGCGTCATGCCGACGATGATGCCGCCGACGAGGTTGACCGCGACGATGACCAGTCCGGCCACCGCGTCGCCGCGGATGAACTTGCTGGCCCCGTCCATGGCCCCGTAGAATTCGCTCTCGGAGACGATCTTCTTGCGGCGGGCCTTGGCCTCGGTGTCGCCAATGAGCCCGGCGTTGAGGTCGGCGTCGATGGCCATCTGCTTACCGGGCATGGCGTCGAGGTTGAACCGGGCCGCCACTTCGCTGATGCGCTCGGCGCCCTTGGTAATGACGACGAACTGGATGATCACCAGGATCAGGAAGATCACCAGCCCGATCACCAGGTTGCCTCCGACGACAAAATTGCCGAAGGTCTCGATGATCTTGCCCGCGTCGCCCTGGAGCAGGATCAGCCGCGTCGAGGCCACGTTGAGCGACAGGCGGAACAGCGTCACGAACAGCAGCAGCGAGGGGAAGGTCGAGAACTCGATCGACTCGCGGGCCGAAAGCACGATCACCATCGTGGCGATCGAGACGGCGATGCTGCACGACAGCAGCAAATCCAGCAGGAACGTCGGCAGCGGGATCAGCAGCGTCGCCAGCACCGTCGCCAGCGCCACCGCCAGGATCACGTCGTTGTTGGCCATCACGCGCGCCATCGGCCCGCGCCCGCCGCCCAGCTCCGTCGCCAGTGCCAGTTCCTTGTTCTCGCTCATCGGCCTGCCCCCGCGGCCGCCCGGCGCCGCCGCGCCGCCACGCCCCGCATGCGGTAGATCATCGCCAGCACTTCCGCCACGGCGACAAAGAGCGAATCGGGCACCGCTTCGCCGATGTCGGCGGCGGCGAAGAGCCCGCGGGCCAGTTCCGGGCGCGTCACGACCGGAACGTCGTGCAGGCGGGCGATCTCCTTGATTTTCTCGCACATCAGGTCGGCGCCCTTGGCCACCACGATCGGGGCGGCCATCTGCGTCGAGTCGTACTTCAGAGCCACCGCCACGTGCGTGGGGTTGGCCACGACCACGTCGGCGGCCGCCACGTCAGACAGCATCCGCCGCCGCGCCAGGGCGTACTGGATCGAGCGGACGCGCCCCTTGATCTCGCCGCTCTGCTCGTGCTCTTTGTTCTCTTCCTTGACTTCCTGGCGAGTCATCTTCAACTGGCGGCGATGGTTCCACTTCTGATACAGCACGTCCAGCCCGCCGATCACCAGCAGCGCCAGCGTGATCCGCGCCAGCACGCTCAGCAGCAGCCGCCCGCTCGATGCCATCATCGCCTGCGGGTCCTGCCACGTCAGGGCCGACAGGCGCGGAATCTCGTCGCGCATCGAGTACCAGGTGACCATGGCGACGACCGTGACCTTCGTCATCGACGTCACCAACTGCACCACCGACTTGAGCGAGATCAGATTGCCGAACCCCTTGAACGGGTTAATCTTCTCCAGGTCGAACTTCAGCGCCTTGGTCGAGACCGACCAGCCGCTGGTGACGACGCTGCCCAGCATCGAGACCGCCAGGGCTCCCAGGGCGAACGGCGAAACGATGATCAGCGCCTGCATGCCCTTGACCCGCAGCAGGTGCGTGAAATCCTCCTGTGTCATGGGATGGCCCAGGCGTACCGCCAGACCTTTGCTGAACTCGCCGGCGAGGTGCTCGAACAGCCAGCCGCCGCCCACCGCCAGCACCAGCGTCAGCATCAGCAGCATCAAGGCCGAGGGCAGTTCCTGGCTTTCAGGAATGCGCCCCTCCTGCCGCGCCTTGCGGAGGCGTTCGGCGGTCGGCTGTTCGGTCTTGTCTTGTGAAGGTTTATCGGCCATGTCTCACGCCGCCACCGCCCGCTGCATCCAGGCGGCGGTCTCGCCCAGCAGGGCGTCGAGGGTGGGCACCACGCCGATGGCCAGCATGTATCCAGCCCCGACGCGCAGGGGGTAACTCTCGAAGAGGATGTTGATCTCGGGCATGATGCGGGCCACCACGGCCAGCACCGACGCCAGGATCAGAAACGCCGCCAGAACCGGGGCGGCCATTTTCAGCGCCAGCAGCAGCATGGTCGCGCCGGCGTCGAGGACGCCGCCAGCCAGCGCCCGCAGGTCCGGCGCCGCCGCCGGCGGGAACCACTGGTAGCTGTCGACGACCATGCGGATCAGCAGCAAGTGCCCTCCGGCGGCCAGGAACAGCAGGATGAACAACAGTTCGGTCAATTGCGGGATCGGGTCGGCCTCTTCGCCGGTGACCGGGTCGATGACGCCGGCGTCGGTGAAGCCGATCTGCTGGGCGATGATGAACCCGCCCTGCTGGGCGGCGGTGAAGACCAACCGCACCCCCAGCCCCAGCGCCAGACCCAGGGTGGCTTCCTGCAGCATCCAGATCGTCGCCTGGAGCCAGTGTACCCCGGCGGCCACCAGCGAGGCCGGGCAGGGGTGCATGATGGCCGTGAACATCGCCACCGTCAGGGCGATGCCCACGCGCACGATCATCGGCACCATGCTGTGCCCGAAGACGGGCAACATGGCAAAGAAGCCGCTGACCCGCGCCAGCACCAGACCGATCGGAAGCAACAAGACCCATGTGTCCATTACCGTCCCAATGCCTGCGCCTGCTGGAAAATCTCCAGCGTGAACGCCGTGGCCATCTGCATCATCCAACCGCCCGCCGCCAGCAGCGTCAGACCCACCGCCGCCAGCTTGAGCACCGTGCCCAGCGTCATGTCGCGCAGGCTGGTGACGGCCTGGAAGATCGCCGTCAACACGCCTACCAGCAGCGCCACCAGCAGCACCGGCGTCGAGACCAGCAGCGCCGTCTCGAGCGTTCGCTTGCCGATATAAAGCACCATCTGGTCGTCCATGAGCGCCTCGTAGTGGTGGCACAGGCTTTCCAGCCTGTGCTGCACAGCCTGGAAAGGCTGTGCCACCTGTATCCGTCTAGTTAAAACTCGACACCAGCGTCTGGGCCAGCACGCGCCAACCGTCGACCAGCACGAACAGCACGATCTTGAACGGCAGCGAGATCATCGCCGGCGGAAGCATCATCATGCCCGCCGAGAGCAGGATGCCCGAGATCACCAGGTCGATCAGCAGAAACGGCACGAACAGCAGCGCCCCCATCTCGAAGGCGGTGCGGAACTCGCTGATGGCAAACGCCGGAATCGCCACGTACGTCGGAACGTCCGCCACCGTGCGCGGCTGGGCGATCTTGGACATGGTCACGAACAGTTCCAGGTCGCTCTTGCGCGTCTGGCGGAGCATGAACTCCTTGATTTCGGCATTGGCGGCCGTCGCGGCGCCCTCGAAGTCGATCTTGTCGGCCAGGTAAGGCTGGATAGCCTTCTCGTTCATGCGTTCCATCACCGGGGCCATCGTGAACAGGGTCAGAAACAGCGCCAGGCCGACGATGGCAATGGTCGGGGGAATGCTCTGGGTGGTCAGGGCGCGGCGGATGAACGCCAGCACGATGACGATTCGCGAGAACGCCGTCATCATCACCAGCATGCTCGGCAGCAGCGCCAGGCCGGCAAAAACCACCGCCAGTTTTACCGGGGCAGACCAGTCGCCCTTTCCGCCCTGGGGAGCGGTCGCCTTCTCGACCAGGCTCATCACGTTGCCCATGCTCGGGACGGCGGCGGAGGGCTGGCTGGCCGCGGGCGGGGCGGTCGATATGGGCGTGATGGGCGCCGGCGCGTCCTGCCCGCGGGCGACGGCGGCCAAAGCGGCTACCAGCGCCATGCTTACAGCAAGGCCGCCGCTGCGCCACAGATTATACCGGTTGCTGCTCATCGTCGTACGCCTCGGTAACTTCCGCCAGAAACGTCACCTGCTCCCGTGAAGCGGCCAGGAGATATTTCTTCTTGCCCGCCTTGACCAGGTACATCATGGCCCGGGACCCCAGCCGGGAGGCCTCCAGCACGCTCAAGCTCCCCTTTCGCCCCCCGGCCAATCGCTGCAGCATGTTGCGCCGAGACATCCAGACCGCCGCGGCCGCCAGCACCCCAACCGCCACCAGCGAAGCCACCATGCGCCACATCAAACTGCCCTCCTCCTGCTTGAAGACCAAGCCGGGGCCTTCAGTCTTCAGCGGAAGAGCGGGCGATTGAGCGGCGGGGGCAGGCAGGCTGGCTGGGCGGGAAGAGGCTCTCGTGGGTTCCGAAACCGGCACCGAAGCGGCGTCAGGAGCCCCCAGACCGTTTAGACACATCGAGGCCATCACCATAATGGAGATAGCGCCGGCGAGGATAGTCCATCGCCGTCGGCGCAGCCCGGGTGCCCGGCCAATCCGTATTAGATCTGTCGCATCCATGCACTCGGAAGGCTGCACAGTCCATGCCAAACCTTAACCTTCTTGAGTTTAATCATTTATGACTTGTGGATGGCGTTGCTGCGCACAAGAACCTGGCGCAGAGGCGCGAAATCTTACATCAACCTTGCTGGGCACCGGTGCCGTGGCGGGAGGCCAAGCCCGACAGCCACGACCAGACAGTAAAGGTTCGGTGATCGTGGCTCTCCGGGCCTGCGGCCCTGCGCGCCACGGCACCCGAGTGCCTTTCACGAGGTCAAACTGCCTTGGGCGGGGCGAGGATCTGGTTGATCCGCACGCCGAGGTTCTCGCCGACGACAACCAGTTGCCCGGTGGCGAACTTGACGCCGCGAAGGTACAGGTCGATTGGTTGGCCCTTGCGGCGGTCGAGCTTGAGCACCGAACCGGGTCCCAGTTGCAGCAGGTCGCGCACGGGCAGTTCGGCTTGGCCGACCATCGCCGTGACGGTCATCAGGGCGTCGAGCAGGATCTCGATCTGTCCTGCCGGGGCGGAGACGGCCGCTTCGGCGGTCTCCGGAAGCTGCGCCTCCTGTACCGCGACGGCGGTCTCGACGGGGGCTGCTTCGGTTGCGGTCTGCGTGGATGTTTCGCTGGCCATATTCTGCCTCATGCGCCGGGGGAATCTTTGGTCGACTTCAGGCCCGGCAGCCTGTTGGTGACACGGAACCCATAGTGTCCATCGCACGTGACCGCCGTGCCGCTCAGCAGCGCCTTGCCCTGCTGCACCAGCATCACCGGTTCGGCGACGGTCGTCGAAAGCACCAGCACGTCGCCGGCCTGGAGGTCCACCAGGTCGCGCACCGCAACGGCGGCCGTGCCCAGTTTCACCTCCACCGCCACCGGCGAGACTTCAACATACGCCCGCATGTGCCGCCGCGCCTCCTCCACCGACTGTACCGGCGCGCCGGCGTTGGAGCATACGCTTGACATCGCCGCGGCTGGCAGCGTCAGCATCACGTTGTCCGGCCCCTCGGCGCCCAGGCGAAAGACGAGGCGGCAGTATTCACCCTGCCCGTCGGCGGACCAGGCGTGGGTTTCGTGCGTCACCGCGGCGCTTCGCTGAAACGCCTTGCCGCCGCCCTGAACCCAGGCCGCTGAAAACGCGTTGACCAGCGTCGAGAAGACATCCAGCAGCAGATCCTGCTCGACGGCCGACATCGCCGCGTCGACGCCCGAATCGCCTTCGGAGCCGCCCAGCAGCCTCGCGACGCACTGACGGGCCTGGGCAGTATCCATCTCGAGCAGCCCCAGCGGCTTTTCCTGCGCGTCCAGGATGGACATGCAGTAACCCGCAGCCGCGCCGGCGGCGAGCTGGCGCTCGTAGATCTGCTCCAGGCGGCAGCACTCCAGTGGCGTGTCGCTTTCGAGCAGCGCCGACAGGGCGCGGCGGGCGGAGCGGGCCATCTCGCCGGCGAGATTATCAAGCTGCTGGATCTGATCGGGGCCAAAGAGGCTCGGGGCGTCCCAGTCGTAGGGCGGGGCCTGCTCGTCGTGCATAAATGCCGGCGAGGGCGACTCCGCGGCGGCGCTGAGCAGCACGTGCGCCACGTGTTCCTGCATGGTCCGGGCGGCGGAGTTCATTGCACCTGGAACTCCTTGAGCAGCACGTTTTCGATCAGGGGCTTCTGGTTGGGCCAGAGCATCTCGTTGAGCGAGTCGTGGATCTCGCGACGCACGCGGTTGAGGTTTCGCGGCCCGCGCACTTCCTCCAGACTGCAGCCCGACAGGTAGGTGATCATCCAGTTCTTGACTTCATCTTTCCGCTTGGCGAGGATTTCGTTGACCTGGACTTCGTGTTCGCGGCGGATGACCAGCGTGATCGAGGCGCGGATGTACCGCTGCAGGCGGGGCTCGTTGGCGTTGACGATGATGGGCTCGAAGTTAATGAACACCGTCTGCGGCTGCGCCGCCGCGTCGGACTGGTCTTTGGGCTCAGGCGGCTGCGCCGGTTGTGTCGCGGCGGTGGAGTGCATCATGCGGCTGACAAAGTGCCCGCCCGCTGCCGCGGCGACCATGGTCACCAGCACCATCACCGCCAGCACGATCAGGTTCTTCTTGTCCACCACCGGCACAACCTGTGGGGACATTGTTTCATCTTCGGCCATCGTCACACCTCTTGCGTATTTCTCTCGCCGGGCGCCCCGCACCCTCACGTGCGCCCGGTCACCAGCGTGATAATAATGAACGTCTGTTTGACGTCGGCACAGGCAGCTTTGGCCCAGGCCTCGCCCCGTCCGGCGCCCCAGGCGGAGATCTCCCATTCCAGTGACGCCACTTCGCGCGCCAGGGTGCGCCGGAGCATCTCGGCGGCGGCGTTGGCACGCCGCGCCGAAAGAGCATGGGCTTGATCGGCCGGACCGTCCGGCGCCAGACCCGTCACCACCACCTGCACGTTTCGCCGCGTGAGGTTCTGCCTGTATGTGTCGGCCAGTTCTTTCAGATGGGCGAGTGCCTCGTCGGTCAATCCGGCGGCGCCATCGGCAAAGGTCACGCAGGTGGCGGTGCGCCCGAGGATTTGTTCGTACCCGGCGGAGGCCTGCGTGTCGATCTGCCGGGTGAGCTTCTCGAACTCGCGGCGGATCTCGTCTTCTTCGGCGTCGATGACGCGACCGGTCTTCTCGGCCTGCGTGGTCGGGTAGCGCACCTCGCGGCTGTCCAGAACCGGGTCTTCACGTCCGAACAGCCAGCTCGGCAGGCCGCACTGGGAGATGGAGCGTTTGAACGATCCCTGGCCGGCCTTGAAGGAGGCGTCGTTGACCGACGTGGCGAACGCCAGCAGCATGACGAAGCACGCCAGCAGATTGGTGATCATGTCGCCAAAGGACAGGATCCAGATCGGCACGCCGGATTGCTCTTCGGCGGGGCGCTTCACGGGCAGACCTCCTTGGCCAGGACGATCAGCCTGATGTAGTCGCCAGCCGTTGTCGAGCCCGCCCGGGCCGGGGCGGAAATGCAGAACTGCTGCGGCGGCAGGTGATGGGTTTCGGTGAAGAACTGCACGACGGCGACGGCGCGATCGATCTGCGCCTCGCTGCCGACCTCAACGACGACCACGCGGGGAATCTTCGCCAGGTATGGCGCCACGACCGACAGCGCGCGCCGACCCTGCTGCTGCAGGGCGGCGCCATTGCCCCAGAAGAGCTTATCGATCGGCAGGGAGAGTTCGTGCCGGGACGCCTGGAGGTCGGCGTCGGGACTTTCCATGGGCGAGACGGTCAGTTCAGCAGGGAAATCCGTGGGGGCCTCGCTGCCTTTCTCGGTCACGTCGTTGCTGGGCGACGGAGGCAGCACGGACCCCCCGGGAGGCCTATGCACGTTGAAGAGCGACTGCTGCGAGACGGTCTCGAAAACCGTTCCCAGGCGGCTCATGGCTTTCTTGTCGAAGGAGGCGAACGAGACCAGCAGGACGAAGAACGTCATGAGGTTGGTCATGCAGTCGCTGAAACTGACGACCCAGATCCCCGGTCCGGCCGGGGCGTCATTTTGTTGGTTTCGCGTGGCCATCAGATCGTCGGTTTGAGCTCCTCGCGATGTTTAGCGGAGATAAACGCCTGCATGTTTTCGCGTACGGTCGTAGGATTTTCGCCGCGGCAGATGTTCAGCGTTCCCTGGACGATCATCTCCCGCAGCATCATTTCCTGCTTGGAGCGGATCCCCAGCTTGCCCGCCAGCGGAATGAAGACCAGGTTGGCCAGGAACGCCCCGTAGAACGTCGTAATCAGCGCCACGGCCATCCCCGCCCCGATCTGGTCGGGCGAGGACATGTTGGCCAGCATCTGGATCAGGCCGATCAGCGTGCCGACCATCCCGAAAGCCGGCGCGGCGTTGCCCATGAACTCCAGCATCTTCTTGCCGTCGCCGTGGCGCTCCTGGAGACACTGGATCTCCATCGACAGGTGCTTGCCGATGTTGTCCTCGCTCTGGCCGTCGATGAGCATCTGCAGCGCCATCGCCAGGAACTGGTCGCCGGCGCCGGCGAGTTGCTGCTGCAGCGCCAGCGTGCCGTCGCGGCGGTTGATGGCCGAGTAGTTGACCATCTTCTGGATCAACTGCTGCTCGTCAGGCATGCGATAGAAGAGCGTCTTCTTGATGATCCCGAAGATCTTCAGCACCTGGCCCATCGAGAAGTGGATGCACGTGGCGCAGAGCATCCCTCCGACGGTGATCAGCATGGACGGCACGTGAACGAACAGCATGACCGACCCGCCCATCACGATCGACCAGGTGATTACGCCAAAACCCGCCAGCAGACCGATGGCTGTCGCGATATCCATAGCGCCTACCCTTGCTCCCGAATCCGCTTCATCTTTTCGAACAACCGCGCGGCCAGCCCCTTGTCCTGGATTTCCTGCAGGACCTTTCCGGCTGACCGTTCGGACATCAGGTACAGAATCCACACCGCGTCGTTTTCCTGGTTGCTGGTACACATCTCGCCCAGGATCTGCCCGCCGCGGGCGGGATCCATCATCTCGTAGATCGCCGCCGCCCGCTTGAGGTTGACCCGCTCCTGGGCCGAAACCGTCACGCGCGACCGCTCGAGCTGGTCTCGAGCCTCCTTCAACCGCGCCAGCGGCGCCACCAGCGACACGCGCAGCGTCTCGAGCTCCGACGTCTGCTGCTTGATCTGCTCCTGCGCCACGGCCAGCCGCTTCTCGCGCTGGTCGAGCAGGTCTTCCTTGTGCCGCACCTGCTCCAGCTTGGCGCGCATATCGCGCACGAGTTCGTCGAGTTCCTTCTCGCGCCCCATCAGGACGGGCGGTTCGTCGGCCGGGGCACTGGTGGGGCCCACGGCGGCCTGGGGCGCAGCCGCCGGCGGCGGGGAGAACACCCCGCTGATCAGGAACGAGCCGATAAAGCTGAGCACCCCCGCCACGGACACGATGATGATCTTCTTCATAGCTCACCTGCCGGTACGCCCGACCACGCCGCGCCAGCGCCGGTGCGGGCGCGGGCGGTGGTGGCGACTTCATCAAGCTGTTTCTGCTCCCACAGCAGCACCTGACGCTGCCAGTCCTGAAAAGCCTTGTCGCGAAGGCGCTCGAGCTTGCGCCGGTTCTTGCGCTGCTCGATGAGGGCCTTGCGCTTTTCCCGCGCCAGCGACTCCATCGCCCGGATCCGCTGCTGCAGGATGCGGGCCTGTTCAAGCTCGTAATCGCTGCTGCCCATGAACAGCTTCTGGCCGTCCAGCCGCTCCTGCAGGGGCAGGGCGGTCATATCCGCCAAGGCCAGCCGCACCGCGGCGCGGCGGCGGGTCATTTCGCTTCGGATGCCCGCGACCTGTGCGGCCAGACCCTGCACCTCGGCGCGCATGGCGTCTTCCCGCTGGGCGGTCACGTGAAGCAGTCTCTCCAGCGGCCATGAGAACTTTTTCATGCCTTCTTACCCCCGCCGAAATCCCACGCCGAACCGATCTCCGCCAGCGTCGCGACCGTCCGGGAAAACTCGCTGCTCTGGTCGCTGGACTGGATGAGAAACTCGTTGATCCGGTCGATGAGCGAGACGGCCTTGTCGATGCGGCGGTTGCTTCCGCTGGCCAGGGCGCCGATGTTGATCAGGTCCTCGGCCCCTAAGTAGGTCGCGTAGGCCGCCCGGACGCGCTGGGCGGCCTGCAGGTGCTCGCGCGTGCAGATGGCGGGCATCAGGCGGCTGACGCTCTGGGGGATGTCGATAGCCGGATAGTGCCCCATCTCGGCCAGCTTGCGCGAGAGCACCACGTGCCCGTCCAGCAGCGAGCGCGCCGAGTCGGCGACCGGATCGTTCATGTCGTCGCCCTCGACCAGCACCGTCAGGATGCCTGTGATGCTGCCGATGGCGGACAGGCCCAGGCGCTCAGTGAGCCGGGGCAGCATCGAAAAGACGCTGGGGCAGTAGCCCTTGGTCGTCGGCGGCTCGCCGGCGGCCAGGCCGATCTCGCGCTGCGCCTGGCAGAACCGCGTCAGCGAGTCCATCATGAACAGGACGTTCTGCCCGCGGTCGCGGAAGTGCTCAGCGATGGTGATCGCCGCGAAGGCGGCCTTGACGCGCTGGATCGGGCAGGCGTCGGCCGTGGCGACGATCACGACGCTGCGGGCCAGCCCCTCGGGCCCCAGCGATTCTTCCATGAACTGTCGCACCTCGCGCCCGCGCTCGCCCACCAAAGCCAGCACGTTGACGTCGGCGGCGCTGTCGCGGGCGATCCAGCCCAGCAGCGTGCTCTTGCCCACGCCGCTGCCGGCGAAGATGCCCACGCGCTGCCCCTTGCCCAGCGTCAGCAAGCCGTCGAAGGCGCGGATCCCCAGCGCCAGCGGTTCGTCAATGTTCCGCCGCGTCAGCGGCGAGGGCGGCAGGGCGTCCAGGCAGCGGCTGTCCTCGCCCACCAGCGGGCCTTTGCCGTCGATGGGCCTGCACAAACCGTCGAGCACGCGACCCAGCAGCGCCGGGCCCAGCACCACGCGCCGTGGGCTGCTGCTGGCGGCGACGGCGTCGTTGGGGGCGATCCCGTCTATGCCCTCGAAGGGAAGCAGCACGCGCCGGTTGCCGTTGAAGCCGACCACCTCGGCCTGCACGCGCCGCCCGTCGGCCAAATGCACCACGCAAAGCTGCCCCACGCCCACGGGCGGGCCGTCGCTCTCGATGGTCGTGCCCGTCACGCGCGCGACGGTCCCGCGGCAGCGCACCAGCTTCAGCGCGTCCAGGCGGGAGGTGAACCTGTCGAGGTTAACAGCCATCCTGATCTCCGCCCGAGCCGGTCAGGGCCCGGGCAATCTGTTCCATGTGGTTGTCCAGCGTCCATTCCGCCACGCCGTCGGGCGTCTCGATGCGGCATTGGCCGGGCTTGATCGCCGCGTCGGCCTGGAACACCGCCCCGTCCCCGGCGGCGCCGCGGGCCAGGCCGCTGCGTTCCAGGTCGGCGGGGTTCAGCCGCACCGCCACGCCCCCCCGCCGCGTGTCGATGCCCTCCAACGCCTGGGCGACAATAGCGTCAATCTCGTAGCGGCCGGCGTCGATCTCCCGGCAGATCACCTTCCGCGCAATCTCCAAGGCCAACGTCGCCAACTGCTTTTCCAGGCCGATAGGCAGCTCGTGCAGCAGCCGCACCAGTTCGCTGGCGGCCTGCTCCATCGCCTGGCGGGCCTGCACGGTCGCGGCGCGTTCCGCCGCCAGCTCGCGCTGCAGGTCCATCAGGTCGCTGCCGGCGCCCGGTGCGATCCCGGCGACGCTGACGCTCATCAGCTTGCCCTCAAGATGCAGAACCGGTGCGCCCACGTCAGGACTCCTCGAAGGTCAGCTCGCCGCTGTCGTTGATCTTGCGCAGCGCCGCCAGGATCAACTCCCGCGACTGCTCGACGTCGGCCGGCTTGGGCGACGACAGCAGCGAGCTTTCCTCGTCGAGCATGGCGGCAGCCCGTTCGGAGATATTGGCCCGCACCTTGGCCTTGGTGGGCTCGTCGGCCCCGACAAGCGCCAGGGCGAGTTTTCGGCTGTCAACGCTGCGCAGCGACTCCTGAACCGCCCGATCGCCGATGATGGGCAGGTCCTGCCAGAGCACCATCATCTGCTGGACGCCTTTGGCGGTTTCCTCGCTGCGCTGGGCCAGGGCCTTGAGCAGCACGCCGCGGGTGTCGGCGGGCAGCCCGCGCAGCACCTGTGCGACTTTTCGGTGCTGCTTCTGCTGGGGCGACATCGGTGCGGCGGCCTGTTCGGTCGCGCCGGCGGCGTCCTGCTGCTGGGCTGCTTTGCGGGCGATGGCATCGAGTTTGGTCCGTAAAGCCCGTGCGACTTTCAGGCGCACCACATCGGAAAGTTCTCCCCCGCCGGCCATCAGGCCAACCGCCTGCGCCCGTCGCGCCTCTTCGACGGCGGCGAGCAGGTCGGTGGCTTTCCTGGTGGGCAGTTCGGCCAGCACCAGGGCGATGACCTGGGGACTTTCGCCGTCCAGGGCCTGGGCGATGTGTTCGACCGAGGCCGAGCGGACCTGTCCGAAAGGGTCCTTCATCGCCAGCAGGTCCTGCACTTCGCGGTGGACGTTGTGAGCCTGCTCGCCCAAGGCCATCTCGAGCAGTTGCATGACCGGGTCGCTCTGGCGCCGCCCGCTCTGGAGCAGCGTCAGGAACTCCCGCACCGCCTCGCTCGAGGCGCGCTGACCGGTCTGGATCAGGTACGCCACCTCGGCGACGATCTGCTTGAGGGTGCCCGGTTCGGCCGACTTGAGCAACGCCGCTGCCGTGCTGGCGTCGAGGCTCATCAGCAGCGCCGCGGCCTTTCGAACTCCGCTGCAGGCGACCATCTAGCCGGCTCCTTCCTGGGTCTGGGCCCAGTTCAGGAACAGCCGCTTGACTTCCTCAGGCTTCTCCTGCAGCGCATGGGTGATCTGCATTCTCAAGGCATTGGGGTCCGCGGCGTCGGAGGGCAGCAGATTTCCGGCGGCCCCGCCGGGCAACGCCTGCTGCGAGGGCAGGTCGGCCAGCGCCGCCTGGGAGGCGATGTTCTTGCGGGGTCCGCGCATCATCTTCAGCGCCACCAGCACCCCGACGACCAGGATTCCCAGCGACAACCGCCTCCCCAGCTCGAGCATGAAATCCAGGGTGAACATGCCCTGCTCCTGCCCGGCCGTCTCGGCGGGGTGCTCGTAGAACGCCGTATTGACCACCTTGAGCGTGTCGGACTCTTTGAGACCAATGGCGTTGCGAATGATCTCCTCGACGTCCTTTTCGTTCATGCCCGCGG
Source organism: Planctomycetaceae bacterium (assembly GCA_039680605.1). Lineage (NCBI taxonomy): Bacteria > Pseudomonadati > Planctomycetota > Planctomycetia > Planctomycetales > Planctomycetaceae > Planctomycetaceae bacterium. Next base: position 42,392 of record JBDKTA010000013.1, read on the forward strand.
CGGGCTTGTCGGCCTTCTTGTCACCGGCGGCGCCCTTGTCGGCCTCGCCGGCCGGCGGCGCCTGCGCCAGGCACACGAATGCCGCCACCGACAGCGACTTGATGCGACCGGGCAGGTCCTGGCGCTGCTCGACGGTCCGGCTGACGAGATACTCGTTGGTGATGTTCTCTTCCTTGCCGGCCGTAGCGCCCGAGGAGGAGCGGATCTCCTCCTTGCTCACGACGCGTTTAGCCGGGTCGAACGTCTCGATCGTCTGCGTGCCGTTGAGCGTGTCGATCTCGGCCGTCACGCGAACCGAAACGCGGTTGGGCCCCAGCACGGCCGTGAGCATGTCTTCGGCCTTCTTGGCCAGGTAGCCCTCGACGCGGCTCTTGTAGTCCAGGAACGTGTCGGCCTTGCGGGTGAACTCGTCGCCGCCCTCGCCGCTGAGCAGGTTGCCCGCGCTGTCGACGACCATGACCTTGGCGGCCGTCATCCCCTCGATGCTTCCGGCCACCATGTGCGTGACGGCCGAGACGTTTGCCGGCGAGAGCTTCCATCCCGATCGCAGCCTGAGCACGACGGTGGCGGAGGGGTCCTTGCCCTTTCCGGCAAAGACGGAGCTTTCGGGTTTGACCACGTGTACGCGGGCGCCGAGCACGCCCTCGATCATCTGGAGGCTCTTGGCCAGTTCGCCCTCGATCGCCCGGACGTGATTGACGCGCTGGGCGAAGGGGCTGGTTCCGATCTTCTCGTCATCCAGGATGCGGTAGCCCGCCCGGTCGGCGGCGGGAAGCCCCGCCGACGCCGTCGCCAGACGAAGGGCGGCGACCTTGTCGACCGGGACATAGACTGCCGTTCCGCCCTGGCCCAACTCGAAGGGCGACCCCTCCTCGCGCACCTTGTCGACGACTTTGGCGGCCTCTTCCGGCGCCAGCGACCCGTACAGCAGCGCCATCTGCGGTTGCTGGGCCCAGCCTACCAGCATCACGCAGGCGACCACGACGGCCAGCACCACCGTCAGCAGCACCACGCGCTGCACCAGCGTCAGCCGCCGCAGGAGACCGCCCATGTTTTCAAGTTGGCCCATTGCCACTGGAGGCTCTCAATCCGCCTAAAGCTGCATGCTCAAGGTCTGCTTGTACGCGTCGATCACTTTGTTGCGGACGCCCATGAGCAGTTTGAAGCTCATGTCGGCTTTGGCCATGGCCTGAACGGCAGGCAGGACGTCCTTGCTCTTGCCCGAGAGCAGATCCTGGATGGCCGCAACGACGTTTTCCTGGGGCTTGTCAGCGCCGCCGATGGCGGTCTTGAGCAGTTGGCCGAAGTCGATATTGCCCGCGCCGCTGACGGCGGGCTTGAGGGCTCCGGCGGCTGAGGGCGTCAGAGCGCCCATTCCCGAAACTGGGGTTATTCCTGCCATCGCACGGTCCTTACTTGAGGAGTTCCACGGCTACGTCCATGATTTCCTGGTGCTTCTTCATAACAGCGGCGCCGGCCTGATACGCCCGCGAGGCGACCACCATGTTCATCATTTCCACGGGCAACTGGACGTTGGGCATGTTGACATACCCGCTGGCGTCGGCGTCGGGGTGTCCGGGCTGGTGAACCCGCAGGAAGCCTGTCTTGGTGTCGGGCTGGGCCTGCGAGTACGTCACGCCTGACATTCCATCGGTGCTGGCGAGAATGACTTCCATGCGGCGGTACGGTTGCCCGTCCTGCCCGCGAGTGGTGTAGGCGTTGGCGATGTTGTTGGCGATAGCCTGCATGCGGTACGACTCGGCCCGCATGCCGCTGATGGCGATATCGACCGGACTGGCCATTCGTATGTTGCTCATCATTCACCTCGTTCAGCTGACAGCCGCTTCGATCTGGCGGTACAGCTTGGACAGCAGTCGCAGGTACGTCTTGTACGCGCCGGTGTTCTGGACCATGTCGCCGATTTCCTGGTCGATGCTCACGTCGTTGCCTCGATCGTCGACGGGGGTGTTCATGGGCGAGACCAGTTGCGCCTTGAAGTCGTCCTCGCTCACATTGCCCCGCTCCAGCGCCGCGGCCAGAGTCTGTTCGAACTGCACCGCGCGGCGGCGGTACCCCGCCGTGTCGAGGTTGGCGATATTGTTGGCGATAGCGGTCTGACGCATTCCCGCCGCGCGGACGGCCGCTTCGAGATACGTGGTTACATCGGGCTCGATTGGCATGTCGCTTCTCCTGAAGGTTGCCCCTGGGGCTCGGCGCGATACTTTCGCAGCTTTTCCCGCAGCGTTCGGTCGGAGATTCCCAGCAGTTCCGCCGCCTTGACCTGGTTTCGCTGGGTGCGGCGCAAGGCTTCCATGACCGCCTGGCGCTCCAGCTCGCGCAGGCGCAGCGTCACGACCTGCTCGCCCTGCCCGCGCCGCAGTTCGTCGGCCAGAAAGTCCGCCTCGCGCAGCGACAGGACGTTGTCGCGCCCGAAGATCAGGGCGGTGCGCACCACGTTGCGGAGCTGGCGGATGTTGCCGGGCCAGTGGTAGTCGCAGAACAGCTCGAGCATCGCCGGGTCGAGGTCGGTGATCTTGCGCCGCACTTCGCCGGCGAAGTGATTGACGAAGTGCCAGACCAGAACCGGGATGTCCTCGATGCGCTGCCGCAGCGGCGGCACCTGCAGGTGCATTCCCGCGATCCGGTAGTGCAGGTCGCGGCGGAAGCGCCCGGCTTCGACGTCGCCGGCGAGGTCCCGGTTGGTCGTGCTGACGACGCGCACGTTGACGTGGATGTTCTCGCTGCCGCCGACGCGCTCGAAGTCCTGCTGCTCGAGCACCCGCAGCAGTTCGGCCTGCAGCCGCGGACCGGTCTCGGAAATCTCGTCCAGCAGCAGCGTGCCGCCGTCGGCGCGCTCGAAGCGGCCTTTACGCTGGGCACAGGCGCCGGTGAAGGCGCCCCGCTCGTGGCCGAACAGTTCGCTCTCCAGCAGCGACTCGTTCAGGGCGGCGCAGTTGACGCGGATGTACGCCCCGCGCCCGCGGCGGCTTTCGCGGTGGATCAGGTAAGACAGCAGTTCCTTGCCCGTGCCGCTCTCGCCGCTGATAAGGACCGCCACCGACGTCGGGGCCACCCGCCGGGCCAGCTCGACCACCTCGAGAAACCGTCCGCTGACGCCGGCGATCTGGTAAGGCGGGAGAACCTCGCCGGCGCCACCGCCGGCCAGCGCCACCGCCCGGGCCGGCAGATAGGTTTCGATCAAGGCGTGGGCGGCCGCGGCGTCCAGCGGTTGGGCAAGGTAGTCCCAGCAGCCCGCCCGCATGGCGGCCACCGCCGAGGCGGTGTCGCCGGCGGGGCCGACCATCACCAGCGGGCGTTCGGGGTAGCACGTGCGGCATCGATCGATGAGGCTCCAGGGTCCACCGGAGATCTGCGACTCGACGATCACCAAGTCCCAGATGGCCTGCTCGGATAAAGCCGCCGCCTTGTCGCCTTCGCGCACGACCATGCCGCGGATACCGCCGGCGGCGAGTTCCGCCAGCAGCGTCCGCACGGTTTGCGGCTGCACTGCCGCAACGAGCACATTCTGGCAAGGACGGTCACTCATTGTCTTGCTCGTGCTCCTGGGAAGTCGGTTCGGCCGGTCGCGACGCCGGCGGCGCCGTCAGTTGCAGACTGATCTGGAGGCTCGAGTCGAGCAGTTCCTGCACGGCCGAAGCCTGTTTCCATTCGAGCAGGCGGGCGCTGGCCTGGGCGGCCTGGGCCCAGGGGCAGTCGGCGTGGTCCTTGATGACCTGGTCATAAAGGGCGGCGGCGCCTCGTGGGTCGACGCCGCGCATGCAGTTGCCCAACTGGTACAGCACCCACGCGCGCGTGGCGGCCGGCGGGTTCTGCCCCATCAGTGTTTCGTACATCGCTCGCGCCTGGGGCAGGTGACCGCCGTCGAAAAGCGCATCTGCCGCCGCCAGCAGGTTCTGCTGCTGGCTGGGCGGAATGAGCTTGAGCGCCTCGATCGTCTCGCTGGAAAGAATCTCGCGCGCGGGCGCCGTGGCGCTTGGGGCCGAAGCGACGAGGGCCTCCTGCGTCGCCGCCGTGACGGACGGGCGGTGGACCTTCTGGGCCTTGAGACGCTCGATGCCCGCCTGCAGAGAGTCGTCCGGACCGGTTGTCGGGGCTTGGGCGAAATCCAGGTAGAGCTGCCGGGCCTGCTTCTGGATCGGCTCGGCCGACCAGGCCGCCAGCGGCATGACTGCGGCTATCACCATCGCTGCCAGATGCGCGGAGCGGAAGGTCATCGACGATCCCCTCCCGTCACCTTGGGGCCGACGGTCATCGTCGAAACAGCCGTGTTGAAATCCTTCTGCGACACCTGCGCCGCCACGAGCACCTGGCGGGCGCGGCCTTGCAGCAGCGTGTCGGGGTTCATTCGCAGCAGCTCGGTGGCCAGCGTGGCGGCCTGGGCGTTCTTGCCCAGTTCGAGCGACAGTTCAGCCAGTTCGCATTGGGCCTGGTGGGCCGCCGGACCGGGTTTGACCCGCGTCAGCAGGTCCAGCAGCAGCGAGTAGGCTTCGCTGCTCTGACCGCCCAGGCGGTAGCAGGCGGCCAGTTCGAGGGTAAGAGTGGCGGCCTCGGCCGGATCGGTCACATGCTGCAGTCGCCGCCGCAGATCGACGGCGGCGTTGTCGGTCAGTCCCATTCGGCGATGGAGCTGGGCCCGCAGCAGCACCACCTGTCCGCGGAGGCGGTCGTCAGCGCCGATGCGGCTTTCGGCGCGGTTGCAGAGGATTACAGCCGCGGCATACCGGTCGCTGCGCTCTTCGACCACCGCCATTTCGAATAAGGCCTCGAGTTCGACCTGGGCCTGTGGTTTGGCGGACAGGCACAACCACAGGGCGCGCCGGGCCTGCGACAGGTTTCCCAGCGCCATATGGCTGCGGGCGATCATGAGGTGGACCGGAGCGGTCTGGATGTGGCTCATGCCGCCGCTGAGGCTGACGTACTTGCCCAGCCACGAGACCGCCTGCTGATAATCGCCGCGGCGGAAACCGGTGTTCCCGGCGCCGAGGGCAGCGGCCATCTTCGTTTCGACGGAACGGTCGAGGTAGTAGACTCTCTTGAAGAACCGCAGAGCTTCGGCCTCCCTGCCCGACTCGAGATTGGCCTTGCCCAGCGCCAGGAAGACGTCATCCATTCCCGCCGACTGCGGGTACGTGTCCAGCAACGCCGTGAGGTCTTCTTCGGCGCCGGCGTAGTCTTTCATCGCCAGGCAAACCTTGGCTGACCGCAACAGCGCCTGCGGCGCCGCCAGCGACTGGCTGTACTGACGGGCCGTCAGGCGATATTCCGTCACCGCCGCGGGGCGATCGTTGAGGCACTCATTGATGATGCCCAAGGCATAGTGACCCTCCGCCTGGCGGAGGTGGTCAGACTCACGCAACAGCAGACGGCGCCATGCCGCAGCCGATTCGCTCAGCAGCAGTTGGCGCTGGGCGGCCGCCGAGTCCGACGCCGTCGGGTCGGACACGGTGCTCTGCTTGCCGTCAAACTGCGCGATCAGCCCCGCCGCGCCGGCGAAGACCTCAAACAACCGCTGCTGCGTCATGGCTCCGGTCAAGGCCGTGATTCCCCGCGCCCGAACCGGCGCCGCCACGCCGCTCCAGAGAACGTCGCAGCCAACGGCATGACCAAGGCGGTTGAGGGTCTGCTCGACCGGAGCGGCCAGACACACGCCCTGCCAGCGGACCAGAATGTCGGCGTCAGACAGTCGCGTGATGCGCGGCCCCAGCGCCGAAGCGGTCACTTTGTTGGAGCCGTTGAGAATGGCGCCGACCAGCGACTCCTCGCTGCTGCCGGTGATGGCGTCGACCGCCTTGAGGGGCAGATGGGGCAGCGTGGCATCCACGGCGGTCACCTTCAGCACCTGCTGAGTGAGGCTTCTGGCCGCCAACAGGTCGCACTGGGCGACGATCTCGTCGGCGTTTTCCAGCGCGGCCGAGCATGCGATGGCGCAATACGCCCGCATTCGCGCCTGCATCCATATTTCCTGGTCGAAGTCCAGCATCGCCAGGCGGTAGTTGGCCAGGCAATTCACCAGCGGGCTGGGACCCTGGCACGCTTCAGTGAGAATCCGCCGATAGTCAGCTGCATCGCCCTTTCGAAGCACGCAGTCGGCGATACGGATGCGGAACAGACCGGCCATGGGCCCCGGACCAGGGCGCTGGGCCGATACGGACAGCAACTGCTGGTACTGCGTCAAGGCGCGATCGTAGTCACCGGCGGCGAAGTACCGCTCCGCAGCCGTCCAGGACACGCCGGCGGGGGGCTCCGGCGGAGCCGGCTGGCTCTGCGCGACGGGGCGGACGGCATCGGGCCTGGCAACCAGAGCTGTCCCGGACTGCAGGCCGGGCTCAGGGGCAGCGCCGGAGTTGCGAAAGCCGATCCAGGCGAATACGCTGGCCACGGCGCCCAGCGCCACCAGCACCAGAGGCCAGTTGTGCTGGGTCTTGGTAGATTTGCGGAGGACGTCAGCACGGATGGCGCTGAGATTCAGAGACGAATCCGCAACGGACGAATCCCCCGCCGCGGGCGCACCCGCCGGGGCATTCGACAAAACATCCGTCGTGGCTTTCGTGTCGTCCATGCACTTGGCCCACGTCGACAGGGAAGGTGCACATCCATGTGCAGTCGTATCGCCTTGCTAGTGCAATAACTATGCCAAACAGACGCCCAGACACCGCCGCGACAAGCGACCCCTTCTGAAGAGATGGCATAACTGCATTAGGTCTCTGATACAACAGGTGTTACAAAGAAAGGCGCCCGCTTGTTGCATGCCTTGGCCTTGTCGCCCGAACACAGTTCCCACTTCGGCGCGCACAGATGCCGTACGTACACGTTCACTTTCTGCATGGCGAATTTTCGGCCGTCTAAGACTGGTGCCAAGCCTGGTCCGAAGGGAAACCCGATACCGGGGGCATCTTGATGTCGTACCGCTTGAGTTTGGCGTAGAGCGTCGTTCGCGTGATACCCAGCAGAACCGCAGCGCGGTTGCGCTGCCATCCGGTCTCCTTGAGCGCCCGCAGGATGAACTCGCGTTCAGCAGCCTCAAGCGAAAAATCCTCTCGGGACGGTTGCCCCGGCGACTCGGGGTCGGCGGAAGATTGAGTGTCAAATCGCAGGCTCTCGGCCGTGACTTCATCCTGATTGGCCAGGATGATCGCGCGGTCCATGACGTTCTTGAGTTCTCGCACGTTGCCGGGCCAGGGGTGGGCCATCAGGCGGTCCATGGCGTCGTTGGAAATGCCCGACGGGCGCGACTGGAGCGTCAGCGGCGAGTGCTTGAGGAAGTACTCCGCCAGCAATGGAATGTCGCTGCGACGCTGAGGGCTTCGAAGCGGCGGAATGATCACCGGAAGAACGGCCAGACGATAATAGAGGTCGCGACGGAAGGCTCCCACTTCGACCTCTTCGGTCAGCGAACGGTTGGTGGTGGCCACAACTGTCGCCTGACAGGGGACTTCCTTCGTGCCGCCGACCTTGCGAAAGCACCGCTCCTGAAGCACTCGCAGCAACTTGGCCTGGAGCGTAGTAGGAATCTCGCTAATTTCGTCCAGGAATAGCGTGCCGCTGCCGGCCAGTTCGAACAGGCCTGTCTTGTCCCGATCGGCGCTGGTGAAGGCGCCTTTGACATGACCGAACAATTCGCTTTCCAGAAGCGTCTCGCTCAGCGAGGCGCAGTTGACGGCCACAAAATCCGCCGCTTCCCCGCAGCGCCACAGGTGGACCGCTCGTGCGACCATTTCTTTGCCCGTACCGGTCTCGCCCATGATCAGGATCGGGTTGAGACCGCTGGCGCCGACGGTTTTGATCGTGTCGAGCACCTCGCAGATGCCGGGGCTGAGGCCGACAAACGGCAGCGATGGCGGGCAGGATGAACAAAAATACGAGGTATCCTGCGACACCACGTCGTCGTCGGAAAGGCCTTGCTTGGCCTGAAGCATCAGGAATCCTTTCCCAAGAACCTTTGCGTCAGATGCACCGGCCGATCAACCAACCACAACATGTTGGCATCGCTCACTCCTTGAACCCAATGAGGCGTGAGCTTTAGGATCTAATAGGTAATTTCCTTAGGACCGTGCGTCAAGTGAATAATGCTCAGAATTTGATTTTGCCGATTTTTGGAATAGTTGGACCAGTGCTAAAGTCTCGCCCCCGTTTTCCGATATCAGCGGAGGTCAGTTGAAATGGGCGCGGACCATGAGGAACCATGGCCCGCAAAACGCAGACATCTTGGCGATCTACTGAGGCAGCGCTCTATCGCGCAACTCTCCGCTCTCTGGCGGCAGTGGCGGGCCAGAATCCCTCGCGGCACGAAAACCACCTTCAACCTCGCGGGCTTTGCACCCCGCGCTAGCACAGGAACAGCCAACATGGAAATACATGCAATGGTCGTGGACGATTCGGGAATCATGCGAAAGATGGTCATGAGGAACCTCATGGAGACGCGGCTGGCGAACTTCAGCTTCACCGAGGCCGCCGATGGCCTCGATGCAATCAAGAAACTCCCCGAAAAGCCCGTCGACATGATGTTCGTCGACTGGAACATGCCCAACATGACCGGCATCGAGTTGGTCATGCACGTCCGGCAGAACCAGAAGCGCCACGTGCCCATCGTCATGGTCACCACCGAAGGGACCATGGGCAAGGTCGAGGAAGCCCTCGATAAGGGCGGCGTCGACTGCTACATCGTCAAACCCTTCACCAAAGACATCATGATCCAGAAGCTCCAGCCGCTCTTTGAGCGTCTCAACAACGCCCAGACCATCAAGCCCGGCGGCTTCTTTTCCAAATTGGCCAAGCTTGCAAGCTAATTCCCCCCAGGAGAACACAAACGTGGATATACAGACAAGAGTCATGCCGGCAGGACTGGAGCGAGGCGAATGCGTGCCGCAGGCGGCCGTCGACATCCTCATGATGACCTGCGGACTGCAACCGCGGGAAGATGACGTCCTCGACGAGACCATCCTGCACGACGCGGCCCTGATGGCCGTCATCTCGCTGGTGGGCGACGTGGGCTGGTCGGTGTTCATCGGGATTCCCCAAGGCACCGCCGAACCGCTGGTGCAGAAGTTCGCCGGTTTTGAAGTGCCCTTCGACAGCCCGGACATGTGCGACGCCATCGGCGAACTGTGCAACATCTTCGCCGGCGATATCAAGGCCAAACTCGACGCCCAGGGCGTGCGGGCGGAGATCTCGCTGCCCAGCGTCACGCGGGGCGAAAAGCTGAGCATGCTCTTTCCCAAGCACTCTCCTGTGCATCGCAGCACTTTTTCCACGGACCTGGGCAAACTGCTCATCGGCGTGGGGGCCAAGTCGGCGGCGTAACCCAACGCCGCGACGCTTGCCGTTGACGAGGGCAAAGCAATGGATGCGAAAACGTTACGGAAAAAACTGCAGAACCTCCCGGATCTGATCGCCGCTGTGCGATGCGACGAGCCCGACAGCCTCATCAGAGCCGGAACGCTCATCGAGGAAACCATCGCCCTGCTCCCGCAGGATCCGCCGGCCCTTGTTGAAGCGATGACCGCCGCTCTCGAAGCGCTGCAGGCCTTGTTCCAGAACCGACCCGCCGATGAGTCGCCGGTCGTGCAGGCCCTGGGCGCCGCCGTCAACGGCGTGATCAATGTCCTCAGGCACCCGGGCAATACCGAATCGCTGGGCGCCTGTAACATGGCCACCAGCGTTCTGCACCGCGTGACGGCCGCCATGCCCAGCGCGGCCGCTTCCGCGGCCTCGCAGGAACCCCACGACGCCTGCCCCTGGGCGAACCTCCAGGTTCTCGAGGCCCGCCTGATCGCCCTGACATCTGATGACGGCGCTGAACTGGTCGCCATCTGGAGATCGCTCGTCCAGGAGGCCCGCAGCGACGCCTACTGTCAACGGGTCAAAGACCTCATCGGACAGGCCGCCGAGTTGCTCGGGGCGGACATGACTGACTTTGACGCGGCCGTGGCGAAAGTCCAACGCACTCTCAAGAGCGCCATCGAAAATTGTGAACATCCGTCCGCGGATTCCCCGCCTTCGCCCAAGGCCGCCGTCGCGGCGCCGGCGCCCGCCGAACCATCCGCCCGCCCCGCTGCCGGCGGCACACAAGGGCCCTCTCTGCCCGCCGACGCCGACCTGGAACTGCTGGGTGAATACGTGCAGGAATGTCACGACCACTTTACCGCGGCAGAGACCGCCCTGCTGACTCTCGAAACTAACCCCGGCGAGAACGAAGAACTCAACCGCGTCTTCCGCTGCTTTCATACGATCAAAGGCACCAGCGGTCTGCTGGGACTGCCCCACATCCAGGGGCTGGCCCACCTGGCCGAGAACATGCTCGACCGCGCCCGCGGCGGGCAAATCCGCCTCACCGGCGGGTACGCCGACCTGGCCCTGCGGTCCTGCGACATGCTCAAGAGCATGGTCGTCGCCCTCAACGGCGCCCAGCCCGGACAGAAACTGACCGTGCCCGACGGATACGACGCCCTCTGCGGCGACCTGCAGAACCCCGAGGCCGCCGGATACAGCGAAGAAACCGTCCGAAGCACCATGCGGCTGGGCGACATCCTCGTCGGCCAGGGCAAGATCGCCCGCGACGACGTGGAACAAGCAGCCGCACAGCACGAGCGACCCATCGGACAGGAACTCGTCGTCAGCGGCAAGGCGCCGATCACCGACGTCGCCGGCGCGCTGCGCACGCAGAAGCAGATGGCGGGACTGTCCGTCGAGCAGAGCGTCCGCATCAACACCACGCGCCTGGACAGCCTGGTCGACATGGTGGGCGAGCTGGTGATCGCCCAGTCGATGGTCTCGCAGGATCCGGATGTCAACAGCGGCCGCATGGCCCGCCTTGCCCGCAGCGTTTCGCACGCGGGAAAAATCGTGCGTGAGCTGCAGGACCTGACGATGTCGCTGCGCCTGGTGCCGCTCAAGAGCACCTTCCAGAAGATGACCCGCCTGGTGCGCGACCTGGCGCACAAGAGCGGCAAAACGGTGCAACTGGTCACCGAGGGCGAAGAAACCGAGATCGACCGCAACATGGTTGAGACCCTCTCTGATCCGCTGGTACACATGATCCGCAACAGCGTCGACCACGGGATCGAGCCGGCCGACATCCGCACCGCCGCAGGCAAGAACCCCACCGGCACGGTGACCCTGCGGGCGTATCACGCGGCGGGCAACGTCGTGATCGAACTGGTCGACGACGGAAAGGGGCTCGACCGCCAGCGCATCCTGGCCAAGGCCTCGCAGGCCGGCCTGGTGGATTCCTCCCGCGAACTTTCCGACGGCGAGGTGTTCGACCTGATCTTTCACCCGGGCCTGTCGACGGCTGACAAGATCACCGACGTGTCCGGTCGCGGCGTGGGGATGGACGTCGTCAAGCGCGGCGTCGAGTCGATCCGCGGTCGCATCGAAGTGGCCAGCCAGCCCGGCAAGGGCACGACCTTCACCCTGCGCCTGCCGCTGACGATGGCCATCGTCGACGCGATGCTGCTGCGCGTCGGTCAGCAGCGATTCCTCATCCCCACCGTGTCGATCGAACACAGCTTTCAGCCGCGGTCCGAAGGTCTCAAGACCGTCGGCGGCCAGGCCGGCGAAATGGTCTTGCTGCGCGACAAGCTGCTGCCGCTGTTCCGCCTGCACCGCCTGTTCAACGTCCCGGGCGCCGTGACCGATCCGACGGCCGCCCTGGCGATCGTCATCGAGGCCCACGGGCGGCGCTGCGCCCTGCTGGCCGATGAATTGCTCGGCCAGCAGCAGGTCGTCATCAAGCCCCTGGGCGAGAGTCTGCAGAACATCGCCGGCGTCAGCGGCGGGGCCATCCTCGGCGACGGACGCGTGGGGATCATCCTCGACGCCAGCGGCATCTGGAGCCTGGCCACCACAGTAAAAACCCAAGCAACAGCCGCCTGATGAATCAGGCGGAATCAGTGAGCGCTTTTAAGGAGAGCGACATGGCAACGAAAGAAGCGGTACATGTGAGGGAGAGGGCAGGAAAGTACCTGACCTTCTTCCTGGCCGAGGAGGAGTACGGCCTGGAGATACTCCGAGTGCGGGAGATCATCGGCATGATGGACATCACGGCCGTCCCGCGCACCCCCGAGCACGTCAAGGGCGTCATCAACCTGCGCGGCAAGGTCATCCCGGTGATCGACCTGCGGTTGAAGTTCAGCATGCCCAGCGTCGAGCAGACCGAGCAGACGTGCATCATCGTCGTCGACGTCGGCCGGATCGAGATGGGCATCATGGTCGACAAGGTCTCCGAGGTTCTCGACATCGGCGCCGCCGAGATCGAAGACACCCCGTCGTTCGGTCTGGACGTGGACACCGAGTTCATCCTGGGCATGGGCAAGACCAACGGCAAGGTAACGATCCTGCTGGACATCACGCGCGTCCTGAGCGGCAGCGAAGCCGCCGGCGTGGTCGAGCAGGTCCAGAACGAAACGGACCAGTAATCGCGAACCCAACGTCTCCTTAATGAAGAGACGTTCACAACACGGAGAGAATGAGCATGTTTAAGAATATGAAACTCGGCAGCAAGATTGCCGCTGGCTTTTCCGCACTGATCGTCATCGCCCTGTCGCTGGGCGGCCTGGCTGTCTGGAGCATGTCTGGTGTCAAGACCACCGTCACGGAGTTGGCCGAGGCGAAGGTCCCGGCCGTGGGCGCGGCCAACGAGATAGAGCGCAACTCACTGAACACGATGTACCAGGCCCGCGGTTATGCTTACTCGGAAGAAAAGGGCTTCCTGGACAGCGCCAAGGCCCAGCTCGAACTGGTGAAGAAGGCATTGAAGGAGGCCAAAGAGCACGCCACGAAGTTCAATCTCGCCGTCCTGAAGGCCAACGCCGAGAAGGCGGAGATCAAGGCGCTGGAATACGAACAGTTGTTCAACGACACCGTGGCCCGGACTGAAGCGCTGAACAAGAATCGCGAGTCCATGAATACCTCCGGCGAAACCTTCTTGAAGGTCTCTGTGCACTTCGTGGAAGGGCAGAACAAGAATGCGCTGGCGGAATATGGGCAGCTATTCAAAGCAGGCATTGGCGCCGCCGGCGATGCCAAAGATGCCATTACGCAAGCCAAGCTCGCTGAACGGCTGAAGAAGATCACCTTGGGCAATGATGTCATTGACATCGGCAATACCGTCCGCGTGGGCAACTGGAAAGCCCAGTCCGAACGCGATCCCAAACAGTATGAGGAAGCTCTAAAGAAGTTCTCCGAACTCTACGCCAAACTCGATGAGCTCAAACCCATCACTCATCTGGAAGCCGACCTCAAAGAGATCGAAGACTGCCGCGCCGCCGCCAAAGGATATGAATCGGCCATGACAAGCTTTCTGGCCAACTGGACGGCTCGCGAAGAGTTAGGCAAGAAACGCGGTGTTGTGGCCCAGGCTGTTCTCGACGCCGCAGTAGACACCGCCAAGGCCAACATGGACAGTGCCACCGAATCTTCCAATGAGGCCGCGTCTTCGCTGGCGACATCGTCGCTGACGATGATCATCGGCCTGTCGGTCGCGACGGTCGTGGGCATCCTGATGGCAATCTTCATCACCCGCAGCATCACCGGCCCGATCAACCGCGTTATCGCCGGACTCTCCAGCGGCGCTGAGCAGACCAGTTCGGCCGCCGGACAGGTCTCGGCCGCCAGCCAGTCTCTGGCCCAGGGCTCCAGC
>JBDKTA010000014.1 GCA_039680605.1 Planctomycetaceae bacterium
AAAGGGTCTTTTCACTTGTTTTGGATCCGATCAGCCCGCCAAACGCAATGTAGTGAAGACCAAGTGGATTGCACCCTGGCAACGCCCGTCGCCACAATGGCGGCATGTATCTTCGACGCTGTTACAAGGTCAAGGACGGCAAGCGGCATGCGTACTGGGCGCTGGTGGAGTCGGTGCGGACAGAGCGAGGCCCGCGCCAGCGGGTTGTGGCGCACCTGGGCCAGTTGGAGAAGTCAGCGGCCCGGGACTTGGCGGCGGGGCTGGGGCCTGCGGCTGATAGCCGCGGCACTGCCGCCGGCACGCTCTTTGACGAATCTCACCCGCACTGGGTGACGGTCGATGCATCGCGGATGGCGGTCGTCGGCTGCAAGGAATTGGGCGGGGCGCTGCTGGGCCTGGACCTGATGCATCGCCTGGGGTTGATGGAGTTCTTCCAGCGTGTGATGCCGGCCGGCCGCGAAGATGTCCCTTGGCCGGCGATGGCGGCCGTGCTGGTACTGTGCCGCCTGCTCGATCCCTCCAGCGAGTTGCACATCGCAGAGCACACCTACGAGCGGTCGGCCTTGTCGGACCTGCTGGCCGTGCCGGCGGCCAAGGTCAACGAAGACCGGCTGTACCGCGGCCTCGACGCGCTTTTGCCGCATAAAGAACAGTTGCAGGTCCACCTCAAGAACCGCCTGGGGCAACTGTTCCAACTGGACTACGACCTGATCCTCTACGACGTGACGAGCACCTACTTCGAGGGGCAGGCCGATGGCAACCCCATGGCCCGGCGCGGCTACAGCCGCGACCATCGCGGCGACTGCAAGCAGGTATGCATCGGGCTGGTGGTCAGCCGCTGCGGGATGCCGCTGGGCTACGAGGTCTTCGACGGCAACCGCAGCGATGTGACGACGCTCCAGGAGATCGTCACGACGATGGAGACCCGCTACGGCAAGGCCAATCGAATCTGGGTGGTGGACCGCGGCATGGTCAGCCAGGAGAACATGGAGTTCCTCAAGAACGGCTGCCGGCGGTACATCGTCGGTACGCCCAAGAGTCTGCTCAAGCAGTACCAGCGGCAACTGCTGGAAGAGAACTGGCAGACGATCCGGGCGGATCTGGAGGTCAAGCTCTGCCCCTCGCCCGACGGACAGGAGGTCTTCATCCTCTGCCGCAGCGGCCCGCGGCGCGACAAAGAGAAGGCGATGCATGAGCGATTCGTCCGACGGATCGAGCAAGGGCTGCTGGACCTTCAGGCCGCCTGCATCCGCCAGAGACAAGATCCCATCCTGATCGCCCAGCGCCTGGGCAAACTGATGGGCAAGAACTCGCGCGGGGCCGGCGGCTTCCAGACCGCGGTGCTGGCGGGCCGGGATGGCTCGGCGTGGCTGGACTGGTCCAAGGACCCCGCCTGGCAGGACTGGGCGGCCCTGAGTGAGGGCTGCTACATCCTGCGCAGCAACGTCACCGATTGGACGGACCATGAGTTGTGGGAGGCGTATATCCAACTCACGGAGGCCGAAGGGGCATTCCGCATTCATAAAAGCGACCTGTCGCTTCGGCCGATCTGGCACCAGAAGAGCGAGCGAGTGCAGGCCCACATCCTGGTGTGCTTCCTGGCCTACGTGCTGTGGAAGACCTTGGGGCAACTGTGTCGGCGTGCGGATCTGGGCGATGAGCCGCGCAAGGTTCTGGATGAACTCTCGCAGATTCAGGTGATCGATGTGACAGTGCCGACCCGCCGCACCGACGGCTCGACCGGGCCGCTACTGCACAAACGCTGTATCAGCCGCCCGACGGATCACCAGGCGATCCTGCTTCAGCGTTTGGGCCTGAACCTGCCGTCGAGGATGAAGATCATGCCCCCGCCGCTGACTGCTTCGTAGCGATGTAGTGAAGACTTTCAGGGCGCTGCCCTTGATAATAAAGCACTTACGTCGCCAACTGCGGAAGTTGGGGTAGTGCGCCGCCGTGGTGCTTGTTGCAGTGTGGGCCAAAAGTTCATCGAGGCGATCCGCAACTGTAAATGACGCAAACACGATGGAACCGCGACAGAAGCGTTATTAGCGGCGGAGCTCGCTCTGCACCTCAGCATTCAGAGCAGAGTAGAAGCCCTGACCTTCAATTCACTCAAGCGGCGCCTGAGCCTCCAGATGAAGCCTGCAAGGCCCAGAGCATAGACTGTCATTGTGGCGACAACAGCCAGGTACACATGCGGCGACAACGGAACATCGAGCCTCGGCTGATCGTTGACGGGGGTAATTAGCACCGCTGCGACGAGCGTGAGCAAGGTAAACCACGTCCACTTGAGGAATCGTTGCCTCAGCGTATTGTCGCCAAGGTATCGGCTGACGTGCGACAGATACCAGCATTCGGCCGCGACGCAACAGGCAGCAATGCCATCGGCAATTGCCATCCAACCGAGCATCAGCGGGCTGCGGTGCGTGTTCGGATAGATGTATTCAAATATCAGTTCAAGAACCGAATTGAGGAAGGCGACGACCAGCAACCATCGGATCGTGTGGCGCAGCAATCGATGGCCCGAGATCTTCGGCAAAGGCAACGTCAGCAGAAAACCGCCCACGACCCAAAATATGTCGGGCAAAGTCTTGACTAGTTCACTGCCGGGAAAGCTGCCCAAGAAGGCGTCCGTCAATAGGAACATCACAGACGCATAGATAACTGCGGCTTGAAGTACGCACCCGCGGACACAGGGTCTGGCCCAGCGAATTACCGTCCATGCGGGGGCTATCGCGAGAAGATCTGCCTGCACCTTTTCTGAAACGCTCAATACACCCATGGTCAACCCCGATTCTATAGAGCCGCTATCCTAGCGTCATATTGTTTGCGATGCACCACTTCGTCGTGCATCTTGCTTCCACGGTAATAGGGTAATAGGGACAGCGCGCGGCCGTCGTCATCGACGAAGAAGACATCCTGACAATTATTGCCCCGCTGCGTGATGTGATGCGGGCAGCCAGGCAGCACCATTCGAGCGACTCGCGGCATGGCCGAATCCTATCCACCCCAGCCGCCGGCTGTCAACATCCGTGCAGAATGATGGGTGACTGTCCCCTAATGGGCGACTGTCCCCTATGACCCTGCAGAATAATAGGTGACTGTCCCCTATTACCCGGTGTGCAGGCGGACCAGTTTCCCCGAATCAAAGGTGACGGTCGTGGCAAAGCTGTCGTCGTCGGAGAGGAAGCCGAACAACCCCTGGCCGAGGAGGCGACTCACCTCGCGAGAGAAGTTCAGCCAAGGCAGTTCGTACTTCAGGAAAACCTTGTGGGCGGCTTTGACCGCCGCGATGAAGGGTTTCGCTTCTGGGAGCGCCTCGGCAGGATCACTGAACTTGTCGCTGGACACGAAGTCGGCGAAAGGTGGTAGGCGCTCTCTTCGCCCGGAGCAAGCACTCAGCAGCCAGAGGCCCTGTTTTTTGTGCTTGTAAAGCTCCCACCAAACTCCAGGGCCGAGTCCTGATAGCTTCCGGGGCTCCGGCTCATTCGTCACAACGTATCCGGATAGTAGCGATCCCATGGGCTTCTCCCGGGATAATAGGGGACAGTCACCCATTATTTTCATGGCTCACGGCCTTTTGTTTTTCTCCGGCGCGGGCGGCCGACGGGGAGGGGGCGCAGGCGGCGGCCGACCAGGTGCTCCAGCTTGGCGATGAATTTGTCGCTGCCCAGCGGGCGGCCGCGGTGCGTCCACGTCCGCATCTGCCGCAGCGTCGGCTCATCCTGCGGCCGTGCCAGCGATTCACGCCAGTTGCCGTCGGGGGGCTGGAGATTCTTCCAAGCCGCCATGTCCAACATACCCGGGATAGCTTGGCAGGCCGCCTCGCCGCAGTGGGCCGCAGCGCTGCTGAAGGGCCACCGCCACGCCACGCGGCACAGGCCGGCCCGCACGGGGTTGCGCTCGACGTACGCCATCGCCGTCCAGAAGTGCTCGTCGTCAAGGCCGCACGAGTAGAAGCGGTTTTGCCACAGATGCCCGCTGCGGCCGTGCATGCGGTTGATGTACTGCGTGTACAGCCAGTGCGTGCGCCCGACGGCCTTGGCCAGCGACTCCTCTGCCGCGGGCGTGGCGATCAGGTGCACGTGGTTGGTCATCAGGCAGTAGCCCTGGACGCTCAGGCCGTAGGCGGCCGACTGCTCGGCGAGGATGGAAAGATACGCGCGGCGGTCATCGTCGACGAAGAAGACGTCCTGGCAATTATTGCCCCGCTGCGTGATGTGATGCGGACAGCCAGGCAGCACCATTCGAGCGACTCGTGGCATGGCCGAATCCTATCCACCCCAGCCGCCGGCTGTCAACACTCATGCACAATAATGGGTTATCCGGGAGCATCGCTGTTCAGCTCCTCTTCTTTGTCTGTCGCACCTACCGAACGGGAAGCCCACAAATCCACGCTGCTATGCTATAGTCATTACTGTAACCTGGAGCCGTCCACCCGTCGTCGAACCCGAACACACCGTCGTTAGACTCCGGCATTGGGGTGGTGAACGCTTCCTGGGCCGATATGCATCCCCTGGCGAGATCAACGAGCGTGACTTTTGAAATAGTGGCATAGGCCTTTATCGGTTGCCCCCCGATTATCCTAGTTCCATTTTTGTGAGTGATTGTATAATTAGTTGGCGTTTTTGCCCGACTCTCCTCATAGAGATATACTGCGACGCTGTCCCGGCTTGCGACTTCGGAGAAACTGCGATATCGTACTCCATTGGTCGGAATTGCATACTCCAAGTGTTTCAGCCTGTCACCACTTCCACCGTAAAAGTAGATCTTGGCATTGGGCCGATAATTCTGAGCGGGCGAGTTAGCCGAACGGCCCTTCTCTGCGATTGCTCGTGCCTGACGGATCCAACACGACTTTCTGAGTCCTACAAACGTCTCATTCCATTGCACTGTCTCCTTTGCATCAAAAGTGATTCCGGCGTCCATAAGTACCTTGTCAGCGGCCTCCATAGCTCGTGCAGCCTCCTCAGGAGAACCACTCGCGGCGTGATGAACACCTTTCAGTAGTGCATCTAACGCCCACGTCTGCTCATAACTACCATAGCGTTTAACTACCTCAACCAATGCCGTAGCGTCCCCGGAACCCAAGCGATGAATGGCGGCATCTCGTATGTTAGGCGGGACAGATTTATATAGTGCCCAACTTAGACCGGATAGCAACAGGATCTGCATGAGCACAGCCGGGATAGTTGCGACATACCAGATGCCTGCCGATCTACCAATACTTGTTCTATGGGACGCGACGCGCACTATCAGGCATATTGTCCACCCTATGTATGCTAACCCGCATAAGCCAGATATCATATACGCCCACGAACCGCACAGTGAGATGAAAGTCATGAGGCCGATAACAACTGTAGTAAGTACTAGCGTCATGAACCAGAAGTACACGGGGCCCCCGAAATGGCTCTTTCGGGACATGGCATCAGCAGAGACAGGCTGCGATACTGTTTGCCCGTCGGTGGGCACGGCAGGGCTGATGCTGCTGGCGGTCTTCAAGGGGACCACAAACAGCTCCCCGCACTTCGGGCACCTCCCGTGCTTTCCAGCTTTGTCGTCTGCAAGTTTCAGCCTAGCCCCGCAACCTTGGCACTTGACGATGATCATTCGTTCGCCTCTTCTCGCCTGTGCAGCCGGACCTCGACGTGGTTCCCAAGATTCGTCTGACTGGGTGCCCGTGATTGTACGCGATTGGTCAGACGCGTCAAGAGACAACCTGACCGCTCCTCTGCCCACCCACCTCCTGGAAATTCGTCCATGAAGTCAGCCAACCGCCCATGCTCGCGATTGTTCCAGAATGCTCTGGATTCCTTCGTGGCTATCTCAAAACGCTCTTCTCGAACCTATGCTCCGGGCAAGGAACAAAGGGGACAGGCTACTTTTACGGGCTGGTCTTTGGATGTAGTTCCTTTATTCTGGGGCGGCCTCGGGGGCGGGGGGGTGTTCCAGGCCCGGCGCTGCGGCCGACCGCTTGGCGAGCATGGTCTGGCAGGACATCGCCTTGAGCCCGGTTTGTTGCCCGCGTCGTTGAGCAGAGCGCGCGGAGTGGAACGTCTACTATTGAGGTCTGCGCATACCACAATTAGACGCGATTCCCGCGAAACCGCTGTGAAAAGTACAACAAAGTGCAAGGAAGTGCAGCAGGGGTTAGGTCGGAGGGCGTAGGGCATAGAGGCAAAGAGATGCCAACCCGATGACCGAAGACCCTACGACCTATGACCTAAGCCCTAAGACCTCTCTGCCTGGGCGCTTCCCGCCAAACCGCTGTGAAAAGTACAACAAAGTGCAAGGAATGTGCAATTGTGGCACGGCCCGTACCGCTTATGCGGGAGGTCATGGGCGTAGGTCACAGGTCGTGGCATCGTATCGCCTATACCCTACTCCACGACCTTTGCGACGAACCATCCGGGCCAACAACCGCGCGGGGCAAGCCCCGCCGCTAACGTTACTCCTCCTCGGCGGGCTCGGGCGACTGGAGCTGAGCTTCCAGTTGCGTCTGCAGATCTTCCTGGGTGCGCCAGGTCTGCTTCTGGCGCTGGCTGTTGAGCAGGACGGCCGGGCTCAGGCGATCGGCCAAAGCTGTGAAGGCCTCGACGACGATCGGGTCGAACTGGGCTCCGGACTGGTTCTTGATCTCATTGAGGGCTTCCTGGGGCGAATGCGGTCCGCGGAACGCCCGGGGCGAGGTCATGGCCTCGAAGGAGTCCGCCACGGCCAGGATCCGCGCCGAGAGCGGAATCTTGGCCCCGACGAGGCCTTCGGGATATCCCGTGCCGTCGAAGTGCTCGTGGTGATAGCGGACGGTGGGAATTTCCTGTTCGAGGAACTCCATGCCTTCCATGATGCGCGCCCCGATCTGCGGGTGGCGCTGCATGATCTGCCACTGCTGCTCGTTGAGTCCGCCGTTGCACAGCAGCACCGAGTCGGGCATGGCCAGCATGCCGATGTCGTGCAGAATGGCCGCGCCGCTGAGGTGCTTGATCAGGCGGTCGGGCAGTTCCATCTCGCGGGCAATGAGCACCGCTAGGTGGCGCACGCGGTGGGCGTGGTCGGCCATGTGAGGGTTGCGTTGCTCGAGGGTCTCGATGACCTCCTCGACGGCGCTGACGAACAGGTCCTTGAAGTGCGTGTCGAGGCCGGCGAGCTTCTTGGACAGGCTGTTGACCTTCAGGCGATCGGGCGCCATGTCGGGCCACTGGATCGAGTCCAGGTCCTGCGAGAGGACGTACCGATTGCGTCCGAGCTCTTTGGCCGCGTACAGCGCGCGGTCGGCCATGCTCAGCAGCGCGCTGGGGCTCTCGATCTCGCCGCTGTGCAGGTCGGCGATGCCGATCGAGCAGGTGGCCCGCAGCTCGACGTTGGCGGCGGTAATGACCAGGTCGGCCACCGCTTTGCGGATGCGCTCGGCCACGGGAACGGCGTCGCTGGCGGCGCTTTCGGGCAGGAGGATGGCGAACTCGTCGCCGCCGAAGCGGGCGGCCAGGTCCGCCTTGCGGCAGGCGGCCTGGATGGCCGTTCCGACGCGCCGGATCATCTCGTCGCCGGCGGGATGTCCGCCGACGTCGTTGATCGCCTTGAAGAAATCGATGTCGATCACGACGGCTGTCAGCGGGCGGTTATAGCGCCGGGCCTGCTCGAAGCAGGTGTGGAGCATCTCGTCGAACCGGCGGCGATTGGCCAGCCCCGTCAGGGCGTCGGTCTTGGAGATGCGGTCCATCTCGTCAAACGCCGATTCGAGCCTCCGGGCCACCTCCAGCGGTTCGCCGTGCAGATCGCGCGTCAGGGTGTGGCTGTCGGCGGCGCCGCATTCGATCTGCTGCAGGCGCCGCATCAACCGCAGGACCGGACCGGCCACCAGCATGTGTACCCCGGTGATGACCAGCAGGATCAGCCCCACCGACAGGCTCAGGATGATCAGCACGGTGCGGCGGGCGCCGACCGCCTGGCGGAAGACCTGGTCGTCGTCGACCACCGCCCGGTAATAGCCCAGCACCTGGCCGGCATGGTCGTGGGCCAGCCAGACCGTCGTGAGCTTGTTGCCCTCGCCGTGCCAGAACGACTGCGAGGCGGTGACGCTGGAATCCTTCACCAGCGGCAGCGCCGGCGAGCTCACAAAATCAACCTGCCCGCTGATCAGGCGCCCCAACTGATCGAAACTGGCGCCGTCAAGCACACTGGCGATACAGAACGCGCCGCCGGCGCCCGGCGCCTCGCTACGGACATAGATACCAACACTGTGACCGAACTTGAGCAGCCGCACGGTGTCCGTCTCAGACGCTGCCGCGGTCTTGGCCGCATCGGCCCCGGTGGCGGCGACGCCACCCTGGCGCGACCACGCCATCAGGGTCTTGCCCCCGGCGTCGCTGATCCAGGCAACATCCACTTTGGTGGCATTGAACCCCTGATCGAGAACGGCCCGCATCGCCGTAGCGTCCTGTTTACCCGAGAGATATCCCTTCACCTGGCGACCGGAGGCCCAGGCCGCACAAACCTGCTGCAGCTCGTTGCGCTGGCTTTGCAGCGCCATTTCAACGGTCTTCTGGGCTCCCGTCGCCCGCTCGCTCAGCGCCGACTGCTGCTGATCGAGCGACTGCGGACGCAAGAAGAACAGGTCGACCAGGAAGATCGCCCCGGCCGAGGTAATGGCAAAAATCAGAAGCATACCCGGCGATGTTATTTTCAGACCGCTCAAAACCAACCTCCGTGGGCGTTTGCCAATACATCGAGCCGCGGTGCGGCTGGAGTGCTCTCTGATGGAAGTCTGGGATACATCCGCCCTCTTGCCAAGCCAGCGTCAAAAGAATCTACCGTCATTTCCTGGACTCCCGTCTGCACCGGGTCCGCACCCGGGGCAACTTGCCGCACCGCGCGCCCACACTAAAGGGTTCGGATGAATACCCGGCTGACTTTTGTAACGCCTTGAGTTGCTCTTGACTGACCGCCGCGACGGGCGTAGTATCCCTCAATCCTCATGAACCTTGGCGGCAGCGTGCGTTGCGCGCTACACTAAAGGTCATGGGATGAACCACAGAGGCACAGAGACAACTGAGGTAGAGACCAGAACAAGAGCTGCTGGGTCCCGTGCCTCATCGATCTCTGTGCCTTTGAGGTAAGTTGTTGTTAACACGCAACCTTGCCAGGAGCGATGAAATGAAGGCAACCGTATTGACCGTCGTCTGTGTCGCCGCCGTGGTCGGGGCGATTTTCATGGCCAAGAGCCAGGGGTGGTTCGCCGCCCCGGGCGTAACCTCAGCCGAGCCGACAGCGCCGGCACAGCCCAAGGAGAAGAATCCCGTGGTCATCATGGAAACCTCAAAGGGAACGATCAAGATCGAACTCTGGGCCGACAAGGCCCCCATTACCGTCAAGAACTTCCTGACCTACGCCAACGAGAAGTTCTTCGACGGCACGATCTTCCACCGCGTGATCCCCAACTTCATGATCCAGGGCGGCGGCTTCGACGCGACCATGAAGCAGAAGCCCACCCACGACCCGATCAAGAACGAAGCCAAGGCCGACGTGAAGAACGACCGCGGCACCATTGCCATGGCTCGCACCAGCGTCGTCGACAGCGCCACCGCCCAGTTCTTCATCAATCTCAAGGACAACGCCTTCCTCAACCACCAGGATGAAACCGACGAGCGGTTCGGCTACTGCGCCTTCGGCAAGGTCATTGAAGGCATGGACGTCGTCGACGCTATCGCCAAGGTCCGCACTGGAAACAAGAACGGCCACCAGGACGTCCCCGTCGAACCGGTGACGATCACCTCCGTCCGCGTGGCTGACAAATAAACCCGCTGAAGAACGACAAAGCGCCACAGAGATCACCGAGAACACAGAGAGAGTGAAAACTTCCTTGTGGGCTTGGTGATCTTTGTGGCGTTTCTTTTTCTGGCGACCGCTAACGTAATGGAACGCGGGCGCGCATATATAGGGGTAGGGAGATCCGGTTGTTAACCGGTTCCCCCTCCCTCCGAACCGGACGGGCGGGTCTCCCGCATCCGGCTCTCCAGTTGGTGGTTCACCCACGGGGGGATTGACGCAAGATGCCTTGGGCTGTCAGCAGTGACAGCAGCCCACGGGTCTCAAAGTATGCGTTGGGCCAGCGTTGATGATCGGCCCCCCGGCCGCGGCCACGCAGACCGTGGCGGCGTCGCTGGATGCTCCGCAGTCGCATGCGCACCCATCGGTCGACGTTTCGCAGGGCCGTGTAGTGGCTGTGCTTGAAGTATTCCAGCCAGCCACGCAGCGTTCCGTTGACGTTGGCGATGATCGCGTTGAGGCTTTGGCCGTTGTTGCGGCCGGTCTTGGGTCGCAGGGTGTCTCGAAGCTTCCTGAGGCTCTTGTCGCTGGGCCAGCGATAGCCCCGCTCAAAGTGATATCCCAGGAAGTCGAAGCCGCCTTTCTGACTGGCGTCCACGATCCGCGTCTTGTCCGGGTGCAGCGTCAGGCCCGCCTCGTGCGTCCATTGTCGCACGTGCTCCAGAGCCTGCCGGGCCTCCTGCTCACTTCGGCACAGGATCACGAAGTCATCGGCGTATCGAACCATCTCGTATCCGGCACAGGCCATTGCATGGTCCAGCCCATCGAGATAGATGTTCGATAGCAGCGGGCTGACGACTGCGCCCTGGGGTGTGCCTTCTTCCGGCGTCCACCACCGGGCCGTCTCCATCACCTGCTGCCGCAGATATGACTCGACCAGTCCCAGCACCCGACTGTCGGCCACGCGGGTCTTGACCCGCTCCATCAGCCGCTTATGAGGGATGCTGTCGAAGTAGCTCTTGAGGTCCGCATCCACCACCCAGACGTATCCGGCTTCCAATAGCCCGCTCACCCGACGCAGCGCGTCTTTGCATGATCGTCCCGGACGGAACCCGTAGCTGTGGGCTGCGAACTCCCGCTCGAAGATCGGCTCCAGCACCTGACGCACCGCCGCCTGAGCCACCCGGTCGCGAACCGTCGGGATTCCCAGCGGCCGCAACTCTTTGCCGCCGCTCTTGGGAATGTACGTCCGGCGGACCGCCTGCGGCCGGTATCGTCCCGTCCGCAGCTCTTCCTCCAGCCGCCCTAGATTCGCTTCCAGTTGCTCAGCGAACACCTCGATCGTCTGATGGTCCACTCCCGCCGCGCCTCGATTGGCTTTGACTTTTTCAAAGGCCGACCGAAGGTTCCGCGGCGAGTACACCTTGTCAATCAAGCTGAACCATACGCCTCCTTTGACGCCGTTTTCCAGCGCCGTCAACATGCGATCCGTCCAGACGGAGGGTTCCGTCCACGACCATCGGTCGCGAACCTGTCCGGCTTGATTAGCCTTGGGGGGCACTGCCGCCGGGGGTTGGTCCCTGCCTGGTTCCTTCACGCCTCCACCTTCCTGCGGTCCCTTCGCTCCAGGCCCGTTACGGCCCTTCGTCGCTACTATGGCCGCTCTGACTCCTGCAGGGTGCGGCTCTTCGGCACAGCGTGCATGAACACCGCGTCACTGGCCCTGCAGGTCTCCCTGCTTACGTACACGCCCTTGCGATCATTCCGTCTCCAAACACCCGGTGCCCCTCTGCCGTCGCTTTGACACGTTACCCTTCAGCTCGACAGACGTCCTTTGCAGGTCTGGGCTTCGCCAGCCGCTAGCGGGCTCGCCAAGGCACCTGGCCGAATCGAGTTCGTCATCCTACGGACTGATCGTTCACCTCTCGTTGCTCTCCACCTTGCCTCGCGGCAACGCAGTTACGGTCGGTTACAGGCCGGAGAACGTTTGCCTGGAAGGGACTTGCACCCTTCTGTTCGTGTACGCTCACAGGCGCACTAGCGATCGAGCTTGCTCGACGCGGTTTCTTCCCTGACCTCAAAACCGCGCGGGGCAAGCCCCGCCGCTAATGATTCCAGGTTCCCGGTTCCCCAGTTCCCGGTTCCCATCTCCTCGGCGGGGGAAAACTCTTGGGCTATGGGCGCTGCTTTTCGTAAAATGCCTCCCATGAAGGTCGATCCCCGTTACCTCACCAGCCAGGGCCCCCAGGTTTTCACCGGGGCGGAGATGTTGCTCAAAGGCGCCCTGGAAGCCGACGGCGGCGTACACCTGCTGGGCGGTTATCCCGGCAGCCCTGTCGCCGGATTTTTCGATTCCATGGCCCTGATCAAGGACCTGCTCAACGATAACGGCATCCGCGCCGTCATCAACCATAACGAAGCCCTCGCCGCGGCCATGCTCAACGGCACGCAGCTTCTGCCGGCCCGGGCCATCATCTGCATGAAGTCCGTCGGCGTACACGTGGCGGCCGACGCGCTGGCTCTGGGCAACATGTCCGGCGCCAACCCCGCCGGCGGGGCTATCGTCATCTACGGCGACGACCCCTGGAGCGACTCGACGCAGGTCGCCGCCGACAGCCGCTATATCTCCAGGCACCTGTACATCCCGACCATCGAGCCGGCCACGCACCAGGAGATCAAGGACTGGGTCAACCTGTCCTTCAAGCTCTCGGCCCGCAGCGAACTGTTCGCCGGGTTCGTGCTGACAACGAACCTGGCCGACGGCGGCGGCACGGTCGAGTGCAAACCCAACCAGTTCCCCGCGGCGAACATGCTCAACCCGGTCGAGCTCGAGACCGCGCGGATCGACCTGGACAAGCGCGTCCTCCTGCCGCCCAAGACCTGGTGGCAGGAAGCCACCTTCGCCGACCGCTTCGCCCGCGCGCAAGCCGCCGCCTGCGACCTCAAACTCAACCGCCTGGACTACCCCTCCGACACCCGCAAGCCCGTGGGCTTCGTCGCGACGGGGCTGGCGTATTCGTACCTCGTCCAGTCGCTGTGGGAGATGGACCTGCTGGGCGAGTTCCCGATCCTCAAGTTCGGCCTGAGCTACCCTATCGACCCGGCGATGGTACACCTGATGGCCGAGCAGGCCCAGCGCATCGTCGTCGTCGAAGAGCGACGCGGATTCATGGAAGAGCAGATCGGCCAGATCATCCTGCGCGACCGCCAGAGCGGGCAACTGCCGGCCGACCTGGAGCTCTGGGGCAAAAAGTTCCCCGCGCCGCTGCAGGGCATCCCCGACACGCGGGGGCTGCACCCCTCGATCATCACTGACCGCCTGGTGGCGCTGCTGCGTAGCCTCGGCGGCGGAAAAACCACGGTGGTCTTCCCGCCCGCCGCGGCCGAGGCCATCGAGCGCGAGGCCGCCACGCTGGCCTCGACCGCCCAGGCGCAGACGCCGGCGATCCCCGGACGCACGCCGACCTTCTGCCCCGGGTGCCCCCACCGCGACTCGGCCAGCCTGTGCCTGGAGATCAAGCGCCGCTTCGCCGACAAGGCGTACATGGCCCGCAAGTACAAGCGCGCCCCCATCGACATGGTCTTCCACGGCGACATCGGCTGCTACACCATGCTGATGTTCCCGCCGACGACGGACTTGATGCACAACCTCTCGGGCATGGGCCTGGGCGGCGGGACCGGCTCGGGCGCCGACCCGTTCATCACCAACAAGCAAGCCGTCTTCATGGGCGACTCGACGTTCTTCCACTGCGGGGCCCTGGGGATCTCGCAGGCCATCAAGCTCGGACAGGACATCACCTTCGTCATCCTCGATAACTCCACCACCGCCATGACCGGCCACCAGACCACGCCGGGGCTGGACTTCGACGTGCTGGGCAACCCCACGGCGGTGCAGGACATCGAGGACGTGGTTCGCGGGATGGCCTCGCATACCGACATGCTGGTGGCCCGCGTGGACCCCGAGCAGCGCGACGAATACGGCGAGCTGCTGGAGCGGACGTTCATGGCCGAGGGCGTCAAGGTCCTCATCGCCACCAAGGAATGCGGGATCACGCGCATCCGCCGCCATCGCCGCCTGCAGCGCCAGACCCGCAAGGAGCTTGGGTATCTGCCGGCGTGGCAGCACATGAACGTCAACACCGACGTCTGCCGCTTCTGCCTGGCGTGCGCGGAGCTGACGGGCTGCCCCGGGCTGCGCCACGTGCAGACGGACTACGGGCCCAAGATCGACACCGACATCACCGCCTGCGTCGACGACGGCGCCTGCCAGCGCATCGGGGCGTGCTGGAGCTTCGAGCGGGTGATGATCCACCGCCGCAAGGCCCCGCGCACGCGCGTGCCCGAGCTGCACCTCGACGACATCCCCGAGCCTGAGAAACGCGTCGTCGGCGATCTGTGGCGCTGCTGCCTGGCCGGCGTCGGCGGACAGGGCGTCGGCCTGAGCACGCAGATCCTCGTGCGCGCCGCCCACAAGGAAGGCTACCCTGTCCTGTTCCTGGACAAGAAGGGCCTGGCCATCCGCAACGGCGGCGTCACCAGCCAGATCGTCTACAACGTCACCGGCCAGCCCGTCACGGCCGTGATCCCCTTCGGCAAGGCCGACCTGCTGATCGGGATCGACGCCCTCGAGGCGGTTCGCATGCTCGAGCCGCACGGCCGCATGCGGGCGGCGTCGAAAGACCAGACCGCCGCGGTGGTCAACACGCACAAGGTGCCGACGGTCTCGGGCCTGATGGGGCGCGAGGACTACGACGTCGAGCAGATGGAGCGCACGCTGCGCGAGTGTACGCGCGACGACGACTTCATGGCCCGCGACATCTCGCGCATCTGCGAGGAGTACCTCGGCAGCAAGCTCTTCGCCAACATCATGATGCTGGGCTTCGCCTTCCAGAAGGGCCTGATCCCCGTCTCGATGCACTCGATGGCCTGGGCTATCAAGGACACCATCAAGACCGACATCCGCCGCAACCTCTACGCCTTCAACATGGGGCGCAAGCTCGTCGTCCAACCGGATCTCTTCCAGGGTCCGCCCGTCCGAAACGACTGGGGCAGCGAGCTGGAAGAACGCTGCCGAAACACCATCCGCCGCTATCCCACCGGACAGCAGCTCGCCGACGAGTTCCGCGCCCTGGCCGCGGGCGTGCTGACCGCCGGGGCCGACCTGGGCGAGGCGCTCAAGCGCGACTTCGTCATCCGCCTCTACGACACGATGCGCTGGGGCGGCATCGAATATGCCCGCCGCTACGCCGACGCGGTGCTGGCGACGTACCGGCGCGACAGCGCGGCGCGCCACTTCGCCGCGACCCACGCGGTCGTCCACAACCTCGCCTCGGCGATGCTGATCAAGGACGCGTTCTTCATCGCCGAATTGGCGACCAGCCCCGAGAAATACGCCCGCGACCGACGCAAGTACAACGTCAACCCCGCCAACGGCGACTGGATCGAGTACGTCCACCTGCTGCCGATGACCCTCAAACTCGGCCCCTGGCAGTGGACCTGGTGCAGCCACGTCGGCGACAGCGGAATGCGGTGGCTCCGCCGTCTGAAATTCCTGCGCCGCCTCATGCCCTGGCGCCACCGGCGCCAAAAACAGTTCCTGACGCGATACGAAGCCGCCATCGCCGCATTCCGCGGCGAGACCGACGAGGACTACCGCCGCACCCTGTCCGCCCTGGCCGCCCGCCAGTGCATGGACTGCCTGGTCCCCCGCTGCAGCGACGCCGGCTGTCCGCTCGAAGCCCCCGTGCCCGTCTGGCTCAACCTAGCGTACGAGGGCAAATGGTCCGCCGCCGCCGAGGCGCTCCACGAGGCCAATAACTTCCCCGAGTTCACCTCTCGCATCTGCCCCGCGCCGTGCCAGAGCGCCTGCAAGCAAAGCCACAGCGGCACGGCTGTGCCCGTGCGCGACGTCGAACGCCAGATCATCGAGAAGGCCTTCGAGAACGGCTGGGTCAAGCCTCACAAGCCTGCCCCCGCCAGCGGAATGAAAGTTGCCATCGTCGGAAGCGGACCGGCCGGACTGGCTGCCGCCCAGCAACTGGCCCGCGCCGGCCATGCCGTGACCGTCTTCGAACGCGACGACGCGCCCGGCGGGCTGCTGCGGTACGGTATTCCGGACTGGCGGCTGGACAAGGCCCTGATCGACCGGCGCGTCGATCAGTTGCGAGAAGAGGGAATCAGCTTTCGCACGTGCGTGCAGATCGGGCACGATCTGCCCGCCCACGCCCTGCGCGAGGACTTCGACGCGATCTGCCTGGCTGTCGGCGCCGCCCGCCCGCGCGACCTGCGCGTCCCCGGGCGAGACCATGGCGGCATCCACTTCGCCTGGGACTACCTTGCCCAGCAGAACCGCCGCTCTGCCGGCGTGGCTGTCGAGTCCACCTCGGCCATCGACGCCAAGGGCAAGGTCGTGCTGGTCATCGGCGGCGGCGAGACCGGCAGCGACTGTGCCGAAACCGCCCTGGCCCAAGGCGCCGTCGCGGTGCATCAGTTCGAAATCCTCTCCCCCGCCCAAGTGCGCCGCGACCCGCTGCACCAGGGACCGCCGCAGGTCAAACGCCACTGGTGTACCACCACCAAGGCCATCAACGCCAACGGCCACGCCGGGCTCGAAGTCGTCGCCAACGAAGTGAGATGGGTTCAGTCCGCCGCCGGAACGCAGATGATCGACGTCAGCGGCAGCGAGTTCGTCCTGCGAGCCGACATTATCCTGCTGGCCCTGGGGTACGACGCCGTCTGCGACGGGGCTGTCGCTGAGCAACTGAACCTGGCCCTCGACGCCCGCCAGCGCCTCGTCGTCAATGAGTTCGCGACCTCGGTGCCGGGCGTCTTCGTCGCCGGCGACCTGGCCAGCGGCCCGTCACTGGTCGCCGCCGCCATCGACTCGGGGCGACAGGCCGCAAAGAAGATCGACTACTATCTCAGGCACCTGAAGAAGCCCGAGGCGGTAAAATAGTATCGGATCGGGCGCCATGGCGGCCGTTCTCAGCCGCCGTGTCCCTGAGAGCTGATAGCTTTTCCCAAGGAGCCGGCCATGAAAACCGTCAGCATCTTCGCGATGGTCCTGATCCTGCTGGGACTGATCACCACCATCGGCCTCTTCGCCTTCCGGGACGGTCTGCAGCACGCCGGGTGCGACATGGAGGCCGCCGCCCTGGGCGTGCTGGCCGTTTGCCTGGTCGCGTGCGTCATGGGGTTCGTCTCTTTCCGCGAACCGTCTGGCAAGATCGCGGCCATCCTGGGCGCGCTGCTGGTGGCGTTCTTCGTTTTCCAATTCCTGTATGTTGCGCCAGACCAGTCGAGGTCGGCACAGAGCGTACCGCCGCCTGCTGCCAGACTGCTGCCGGCGTCTCTGGAAGAGATGACGCCGCTGCCGCGCGAACAGTCGCCCCGCGAGCAAAGCCTGCCCCGCCGCGAGGTGGTCGCCGTGGCGCCGGAACCGACGCCGGGCAACGCTCGCTTTGAAGGGTTCCGAGACCTGCGCGTCATCAGCACCGGACCGGTCGATGGGCCTGTAGACAACACTCAGAACTACCAGTTCTACGTCGGCGGATACGCGGGCCCCTTCATCGGCCCGGGCGGGTATCAGTGGGCCGGGCGGGTCGCCTGGCCAGGCCCCCGCGCCGGTCAGGCCGTATACCTCCGCTATGCCACGCCGCCCCAGGACGCCCAGCCGATCCTGATTTACGGCACGGGCGGGAACTGACATGAAGAAGGAAACGCCCCAGCAACTCCGCAAGCGCGCCGGCACGATCATCGCCCTGCTGAAAAAGAAATATCCCGACGCGACGACGCGCCTGTTCCATCACTCGCCGATGGAACTGCTGGTCGCGACGATCCTGTCAGCCCAGTGTACCGACGACCGCGTCAACATCGTCACCGACACGCTGTTCAAGAAATACAAGACGCCGCAGGATTACGCCAACGTGCCCCAGGACGTGCTCGAGGCGGAGGTGCGATCGACGGGGTTCTTCCGCAACAAAGCCAAGAACATCCGCGCCGCGGCGGCAAAGATCATCAGCGACTTCGACGGCAAGGTCCCGGCGACGATGGCCGAACTGCTGACGCTGCCAGGCGTGGCCCGCAAGACCGCCAACTGCGTGCTGGGCAACGCGTACAAGATCGCCGAGGGCATCACCGTCGACACTCACGTAGCGCGCCTGAGCATCCGCCTGGGCTTCACCGACAAGAAGAAACCCGACGCCGTCGGGATCGAGCAGGACCTGATGGCGATCGTGCCCAGAGAAGACTGGATCCACGTCTCGCACCTGCTGATCTACCACGGACGCGCCACCTGCACCGCCCGCAAACCCGACTGCGCCGGATGCGTGCTGAATAAACTCTGCCCCTCAGCGTTCAGAGTGGACGCGTAGCGGATACTTTTCCGTCGCTTGCGGCGTAGCATCTTTTCAGTATAGAGTTGGTCTCGGTTATGGGGAGACTACATTGGCGCATCCCATCGTCATCGCGCATCATCTGATCATGACCGCCTACGGATGGTGGTAGCACAGCATCACTGCTCATCCTAACGTCATGTTGTTGCGATGAACCACTTCGTCGGGCGTTTTACCGCTCATAATCTTTGCGATCTGCGCAGTCTTGAGTCCCTTGATCCTCTCGATCTGGGCGGAGGAATAATTGCTAAGCCCGCGAGCGATCTGGTTGCCCGCGGCGTCGATGATCGCCACGTTGGCGCCCTTGGCAAAGGGACCGCTAACGGCGATGATCCCCGAGGGCAGCAGGCTCTTGCCGCCCTGAACCAGCGCCTCGATGGCGCCGGCATCAACAACGATCTTGCCTGCAGCGCGGGCGGCCTGCCCGATCCACCGCCGACGGGAAGACATCTTGCGCTGGGCGGGCACGAAGATCGTCCCGACGCGCTCGCCGGCGAGCAATCGCGTCAGCACGTCGGGCATCCGGGCGTTGGCGATCACCGCCACCTCGCCGGCACTGGTGACCATTCGGGCGGCCTCGAGCTTGGAGCTCATGCCGCCGCTGCCCAGTCGGCTTTTTTCACCGGAAACCAGCGCTCGCACGTGCGAATCAACCTTCTCGATCACGTCGACCACGGCGCCGTCCTTGAGCACGCCGTCAACGACGCTCAGCAGCACCAGCACGTCCGCGGCCAGCATGTTAGCCACGTGGGCGGAAATGATGTCGTTGTCGCCGTAGCGGATTTCATCGACAGCAACGGCGTCATTTTCGTTGATGATCGGCAGCGCTCCATGTCTGCCCAGTGCGGTCAGCGTGTTGCGGATGTTGAGGTATCTCGCGCGATTCTCGAAATCATCCCGCGTCAGCAGCACTTGGCCGACCGGAACGCCGTGCTCGGCGAACAGGTCGTGGAAAGCCTGCATCAGTTGCCCCTGCCCCACCGCGGCGCAGGCCTGAAGTTCGGGCATCGACCGGGGGCGCTGCGACATGCCCAGCTCATTGAGTCCCGAGCCGATGGCGCCGCTGGCAACAAGGGTGACCGATATGCCTCGCTTGACCATAGGGGCCAGTTGAGCGGTGATGCTGCCCAGCGTCGCCGTGTCGGGCCGCCCGGATTCGTCGCAAACGGAATTGGTCCCCATCTTGACGACGATCCGCCGTGCGCGGGCGATGATCTGTTGTCTTACTTTCATATCAGGCATGACGTGAGATTATGGCGCGGGCCCGTCCAATGCAAGTTCCCACCGTTTGCGCGGAGGGCATTACCGCGCGGTTTGAATCTTGTCTGTGGCAATGTCGCCTTCGCCGGCGGCGGGGACGCGGCCGAGGATGTCGCAGATCATCTCGACGTTGCGGCGGGTTGCGCCTTGTTGACCCAGGACATAGGCGCGCGCCGTTTCGCCGGCGCTCCGCGCCTCGGCGGGATGTGACAGCAGGCGGTCCAGCAGAACCTCCAGCGATTGCGCATCGGCGATGCGGAAGCACCCGTTGGCCGCCAGGGCGTCGGCCTGGGGAAAGTTGAACGTGTGCGGACCGAACGCCACCGCCTTGCCCAGAGCGGCGGCCTCGATCATGTCCGACCCGCCCATCGGCGCCAGCGAGCGCCCGACAAAAATGGCGTGTGCCAGGGCGTAGAACTTTCGCAATTCGCCCATCGTGTCGCCAAGGATAACGGCGCCGGCGTCGGCGGCGGGTTTATCGTCGGGATGTTCGCTGCGGCGGATGATGCCCATGCCCGCAGCGGATACCTGGGCGGCGACTTCGTCGAACCGCTCGGGTCTGCGCGGCACGATCGCCAGGCGCGCATCGGGATGCTTGTTCTTCAGGCGGGCAAAGATGTCCAGAACGATCTGTTCTTCGCCCGGGCCGGTGCCGCCGGCCACGATCAGCTTGTCGGCGGGACCTATTCCCATCGCCGCGGCCAGGACGTCAGTGCCCGCGGGTTTCACGTCCGTGCCGATGCTGTCGAACTTCATCATCCCCGTCACGCGGATCTTGGAAGGGTCCACGCCCAGCGAGCGGAAGCGCTGGGCATAGCTCTCGTCCTGCACGCCGATGGCCGTCAGGCGATTGAACAGCTTCGTCGCCAGCGAACCGAGCCTCTTGTAGCCGGGATAGCCTTTGTCAGGGCTCATTCGCCCGTTGACGATCACCGCGGGAATCCCCCGCTTGTTGCACGCGGCGAGAAAGTTCGGCCACGCTTCGCCTTCCATCAGCACGACCATTGCCGGGCGGATGCGGTCCAAGGCCACCCCGACGGCGGAGGAGAAATCCAGCGGCCAGCGGAAGACCAGGTGGTCGGGCTCGTAGAGTCTGCGTGCCGCGGCCATGCCCGTCTCGGTGCTGGTTGATACGACGACGCGATAATCCGGAAGCTGGGAGTGCAGCTGCGCCACAAGCGTTCGGGCGGCGTTGACCTCGCCCAGGCTCACGCCATGAATCCAGATCACCGGCTGGAGCCCGTACCGCCGCGGCACCGCGCCAAACCGCTGGCCGATATCCTCGCGATACCGCCCATGGCGGATCATCTTATAGAGCCAGATCGGGCTGGCGGCGACCAGGCCGGTGGCGTAGATGGCGTCAAGAAGATAGCTCATGGCGGACATTCTATTATCTTTGGGCTTTGTGGACAAAGTGGACCTTGTGGACGAAGTGGACTTTCGTTCATACCGTCCACCCTGTCCACTGCGTCCACCACGTCCATCATTTGAACCCGGGCTTCCCTCGCACCGTGTATTTCTCAATCGCCTTGGTCAGGTCCACGTCGTTGATATTGGCCAGGGTGCATAGCCAGGCAAAGACGTCGGCGAACTCTTCTTCCTTGTTCACGTGGTCGTTGCCGGCCAGGGCGGTGGCCAGTTCGCCGACTTCCTCGATGAACCACAGGAAGGTCGCCGGCGTGCCTCGCTTGGAGTCGGTGGGATAGTACTTTTCGCGGATGAAGTCCTGGAACTGGCGGATGGTCATTGGGGTCTCTGGATTTCCTGCAGGGTCTGGTCGATCAAGGCGAGCACCTGGCGGGCTTGCGAATCCTTGTCGATAGCCAGCGATTTTTCTGCGGCCTCGCGGGCCTGCCGGAGCCCTTGGACGTCGCGGGTCGCCCGTGCGGCGAGGAATCGCATCATCGCCATCTTGGCCCAGGCGTCGGCCGACTCCGGCTGCAGCGTGCAGACGTTGTCGATGGCCTCGATGGCCTTGTCGAACTGGCCCACCTGGCGGTAGATCGCGGCCATCGACTCGTAGGCGCTGATCTCGTACGGATTGATCTGCGCCACTTGGCGCAGGTAGGACAGGGCCTGGTCGGTCTTGTCAGCGGCGATGCAGATCTCGGCGATCTGCCTGGCGTATTGCGGGTCGTTCATCGTGCGGCGGTGCAGCTCTATAAGGTTGGGCAGGGCCTTTTCGTCCTGCCCAAGCTGGCGATACAGGCGTGCCAGTTCCTGATAGCTGTGCGGATACAGCGGGCGGCGCAGCTTGAGGGTCTCCAGGGCCACGATGGCCTGGCTCCACTTACGCAGACCCACATACGCGTTGGCCAGTACGTACGGGGCCGTCCGCGAGTCCTTGTCGACGGCTTCAAGCTTCCGGGCGACCGTTTCGGCCTCGGCGTAATTTTTCTGCGCCGCCAGCACGGACGCCAGCACGGCCAGGGCGGTCTTTTCCGCCGGGTTGTACGACAGCGCCTTTTTAGCCGCGTCGAGGGCGGCGGGGAGGTTGCCCAGTTCGTAGTGACCCTTGGCGACCTGGGCATGGGCGGCGGCGTTGACGGGGTTGATCGCCAGCAAAGCGGCGGCCTTCTTGAGGTCAACGGGCGGCTCGAGCGAGAAGCCCCACTTCTGGATGTCAGCCTTGGCGTAGGCGCGGAACTCGTCGTCGAACTTCGCCTCGGTTGTCTTAAGCACCTTCTGGAAGACCTGCGCCTGCGTCAGACCGTCGCGGAAGGCCTGGAGCATCTGAACCACGGTGTCAAACTTGTACTTGGCGATGATGTATTCCATCGTCCACTCGGCCTGGGCGTACGCCAGCGAGCGGTCGCCGCTGCGTTTGGGACGGATGAACCCCCAGTCCAGCTCGCGGATGGGCATCAGGCGCCCCTGGCGCGTCGCGAACACCAGCATGTTCACCGCGTCGTAGTTTCGCCGATCCGGCTGCTGCCAGACGGCGCAGGCCTCGGTGAACCAGTGCGGGATGAGGTTATTGGTGGCCGCCAGCGTCACGGTGTGGGTGTACTCGTGCCGCAGGACGGTGGCCCAGTTATACGTGCCGAACTCGCTGCGCTGCTTGTTGGGGGCGACCATCACGATGACGTTTCCGGTACTGGCCCCGACGGTGCCGATCCAGGCCTTGCCGGTGATGCGGATGGAGAACTGGCGGTGCAGCGGGAAGAATTCGATGAGCGTTTTTTCGGCGGGCTTGTAGGCGAAGTCACCGGTGATTTCGGGGTAGATCTCCTCCATGTACGCGGCGACCTGGTCCAGCAGCACCGCGTCGTGTTTGGGGTCGACCTTGATGATGAAGTGGGCGGTCTCCTTGACGGCGAACTTCTCCATGTCGCCCAGGACGCCCAGGTAGTTCACCACGTCGCTACGGTAGTCGTCGATCTCGTGGGCCTTGGCGAAGATCTCGCGGGCCTTGTCCTCGGCCCCGGTCTGCATGTACAGCAGGCCCAGCGTGATCAGCGGCTCGGCCTGCTCGGGAGCAAGATCAGCCGCCTGGCGCAGATACTTTTCCGCGGCGGTGAACTGCCTGGCGGCCGAGAGCCACTGGCCGATCGTCTGGGGCAGGTCGGCGCATCGCGGGTTTACCTTCGCGACGCGGTCGATAAACGGCTGGGCCTGGGCGGGCTGATTGGTGCGAATCGCCAGCGCGGCAGCGAGGCTGAGGGTCTCGATGTGGTTGGGGTTGACCTTCAGCGCCGCGTCGAGCAGCGGCTGCACCTGGTCGAACTTGCGCCACTGCATCATCACGACGGCCTTGAGCACCAGGGCGTTTGCGAAGTTGGGGTTGACCTTGAGCGCCTGCTCGGCCATCTGGATCGCCCGCTCGAACTGCCACTGCTCCAAGGCGATGATCCCCATGCCGACCATCGCGTCGGCGGCCTTGGGATTGATCTTCAACGCCAGGGCGAACTCCGCCGCCGCGCCCTCGGGGCGGTGCTTGCTGAGCATGAACATGCCCGCGGCCAGGTTGGCCGGCCAGTACGTCGCGTCGGCCTTCTGGTAGGCTTCCTGCAGATAGTTGTGCAGGATGTTGGGCGCCTGCTCGCTGGCCTTGCGGGCGCTGAGAATGGCGTGGCGGTCGAGAATCTGCCCCAGGGCCGTCAGCGCCGGGGCATCATTGCGGTATGCATCGCCGGCGAGGATCCGGTCGACGCCGGCGTAGACGGCCTTGGCCTGATCCCTGCGCCCCAGCGTTTCGAGCAGCCGCCCCTGCAGCCAGATCGCCTGCGCCCAGTCGGTTTTGAGCTTGCCCGCGGCCACGGCGTGTTCGAGCGCCTGCTCGTACTGTCCGACAGCCTCCTGCACTTCGCCCAGCGCCAAGTGCCACTCGGCACGGGCGGCCCCGGCGGCGCTGCAGGCCTGCAGGGCATCCTGCGCCTGCGCATATTGCCCCTGGGCACTCAGGGCATACGCCAAGCCGATAGACGCCGAGACGGCCTGCTCAGGCGCAGAGGCCAACCGTCGGTACCCTGTGGCGGCCTGGTCGTAGCGGCCGGACATGTGGAGCTTCCAGCAGCCATCGAGGGTGTTATCGGCGACGGGCTGCGTCGTTGCCCCGACGCGCCTGGTAGCCGCACTGGTCGACGTCGGCTGCGTAGCGGCGGCCATCGCAGCCGCCGGCACGGCAACAAACAGCACCGCGGCCAGAACGGCCCCGGCCCCAACGCGGCACAGGCGCGATCGCATGGAGATCATGACATCAATTCTACTCAATTCGCAGGGAGGGATGAAGAAAGTTGTGAGTTGTGGGGGTGAGTTGTGAGCGAGGGAACGAGCTGCGAACGAGCGCGAGCCGTGAGTTGCGAGAGGTACTTACCACTCACAACTCACAACTCGCAACTCACAACTGTGCTACTACGCGTCTTCTACAATGGCCGAATTGGGGCAGGTGTCGACGCAACTGCCGCAATCGATGCAGGCGTCGGCCTCGATCATGTAGATCGGGTCGCCTTCCTTGATCGCTTCGGCAGGGCAGCTATCCGAGCACGAGCCACAGGCCGTGCAGGCATCAGTGATCTTATACGCCATGTCTGGAACTCCTTCGTGGTTATCCGCCCTCCGGGGCGGGGCTTGCTTGGGGGACAAGCCGATTATCTTACGAAATACCCCGCCGGCGGTTCAAGTGCGTTTTCTGGCGGTTTGATCCGGGGATCGAATCAGCCGCAGAGGTCGCCGAGGACGCAGAGGAAAGAGGTTGTTTATCTTCTCATTTCCTCAGCGTCCTCAGCGACCTCTGCGGCTAAACTAGACCTATGTCTGCAAACGATGACGCTCGTGAACTCCTGCGCTACAGTAGGCAGGTGGTGTTTGAACCGCTGGGGCTGACCGGTCAGCGCCGGTTGGCGGCTTCGCGCGCGGTGATCGTGGGCGTGGGTGGGTTGGGGTCGTGGATCGCCGAGTTGCTCGCCCGTGCAGGGGCGGGCTTTCTGCGACTGGTCGACAATGACCGCGTCGAGTTGACGAACATTCATCGCCAGGGGCTTTACGATCAGGCCGCTGCGGCTGCGGGTGTATATAAGGTTGATGCGGCAGCGGCGCGGCTGGCGGCGATTAACTCGGCGGTGGCTGTCGAGCCGGTGCGGCAGCGGTTGACGAAGGAGAATGTCGCCTCGCTGGCGGGCGATGTGGATTTGATTGTCGATGGGACGGATAATTTTCCTACGCGGTTTGTGCTCAATGATTTTGCGGCCATGACGGGGCGGCCTTGGGTTTTCGCCGGCGTCGTCGGCGCGCAGGGGCAGACGATGACGATCATCCCCGGGCGCACGGCGTGCCTGCGGTGCATCTACGATCAGCCGCCCCCGCCGTGCAAAGATCCCACCTGTGCCGCGGCCGGCGTACTGGGCCCTGCCGTGGCGGCGATTGCGGCCATGGCCGCGATAGAGGCTCTGAAGATCCTTAGCGGCTGCAGCGACCAGGCCAGCCCGTACCTGCTGAAGATGGACTTCTGGAGCGGCGGCGTGCAGCGCATCGACGCCACCGCCGCCGCGGCCGGAGTCCCCTGCCGTTGCTGCAAACAGAAACTCTTTGATTTCCTGGACTAGAATGGGACACAATCTGGTGGCACAGGCGTTCCAGCCTGTGTCTCAGGGTCACGGCCTGGAAAGGCTGTGCTACCGGTAGACGACGAGGAGCAGACAATGGGCCGGATACTGGACGACATCACGCAGGCGATCGGCAACACGCCGCTCGTTCGCGTCCGCAAGATCATCCAAAGCCACGCCACCGTGCTGGCCAAGATGGAAAGCCTCAACCCGATGGGCTCGGTGAAGGACCGCATCGGCCTGGCGATGATCCAGGCTGGCGAGTGCGACGGGAGCATCACCCCCGGAACGCTGATCGTCGAGCCCACCAGCGGCAACACGGGCATCGCCCTGGCGTTCGTGTGCGCTGCCCGCGGGTACAAGT
This sequence comes from Planctomycetaceae bacterium, assembly GCA_039680605.1. Classification (NCBI taxonomy): domain Bacteria; kingdom Pseudomonadati; phylum Planctomycetota; class Planctomycetia; order Planctomycetales; family Planctomycetaceae; species Planctomycetaceae bacterium. Next base: position 25,827 of record JBDKTA010000014.1, read on the forward strand.
GCGTGCTGACCATGCCCGACTCGATGTCTATCGAGCGGCGCAAAGTCCTGCGGGCGCTGGGGGCCGACCTCGTGCTCACCCCGGCGGCAGAGGGCATGCCCGGGGCGATCCATAAGGCCGAGGAACTCGTCAAGACCACCCCGCGGGCGTTCATGCCCCAGCAGTTCAACAACCCGGCCAATCCCGAGATCCACCGCACCACTACGGCGGAAGAAATCTGGCGCGACACTGACGGCAAGGTCGACATCTTCGTCGCGGGCGTCGGCACCGGCGGAACGCTCACCGGCGTGGCCGAGGTGCTCAAGAGTCGCCGCCCGGGCGTGCAGATCGTGGCCGTCGAGCCCGCCCAGAGCCCCGTGCTCGCCCAGGCGCGCAAAGGTGAAGCACTCCAGCCCGGACCGCACAAGATCCAGGGCATCGGCGCCGGTTTCATCCCCGGCGTGCTGAACATGGACCTCGTTGACGAAATCATGGCGGTCGATCATGACGCCGCCATCGCCATGGCCCGCCGCGCCGCCAAGGACGAATCGCTCTTTGTGGGCATCAGTTCCGGCGCCGCCCTGCAGGCCGCGGCGGAACTCGCCGCCCGTAAGGAAAACAAGGGCAAGGTCATTGTGGCCATTATGCCCTCCTTCGGCGAGCGGTACCTCTCGACGGCGCTGTTCGAGCACCTGGAAGGTTGAGGGCCTCGTGCGGCGGTTTGTCGATCTCCACGCTCACAGCACCGCCAGCGACGGCACGCTGCCTCCGGCAGACCTGATCGCCGCCGCCGAGCGCGCCGGGCTGGCGGCCATCGCCCTGACCGACCACGACACGATCGACGGACTCCCCGCGGCGCGACAGGCCTCTGCCGCCCTTGCAGAGATGAAGTTCGTGCCGGGCATCGAGGTCTCCGCCCAGCCGCCCTCGGGCACGCTGCACATCCTGGGCCTGGCGTTCGACGAGAAAGCCCCATCGATTCTTGCCCTTGCCGAGTTTCTCCGCAGCGGCAGGCGGGAGCGAAACCCGCGGATCGTGGAGAAATTGCAGCAGCTTGGCCTGGGCATCGACATGGACGACGTGCTCGAAGCGGTTGTGGAAGCGGGCGGCGGTTCCGGCGTCATTGGTTCCGGGGGAGCTGGTAGCGGGACCTCGGGCAGTGCGCACCTGGTCGTCAGTCGCACGCACATCGCCCTGGCGATGCTGGACAAAGGCTATGTCGCCACGACCGCCGAGGCCTTCGACAGGTACATCGGCAAAGGCCAACCCGCCTACGCCGATCGCCCGCGGAAAAGCGCCGCCGAGACGATCGCCGCCATCCGCGACGGCGGCGGCATTGCCGTGCTGGCCCATCCGATGCAGCTTAACTGCGCCAACAGCGCCCAACTCGAACGCATCGTTCACGACCTCAAGGACAGTGGCCTGGACGCCATCGAGGCTTACCACAGCCAGCACAGCCCCGAGCAGACGCGAGCCTTCATGAAAATGGCTAAGCGATTCGGCCTGGCCGTGACCGGCGGCAGCGACTTCCACGGCGCCCCGAAGCCCGACGTATCCATCGGCCGCCCCCGCGTACCCCTGGCGGCGTTAGAGGAGACATTCCTGACCCGACTTTTCGCGCGGTCATGAAATAAGTTGGGACGCTTACCACTTTTCAGTCGCAGACAGGACGCCGCCTGAGCGGAACGAGCGTAGTCCCCGACAGAACCGCGTTCAGAAGGACAAAAGTGGTAAGCGTCCCAACTTATTCGTTTGAACCCGTTCTTTCGGCCACGACGTAGCGAGGGCGGGCTTTGACTTCTTCGTAGATGCGGGCGATGTACTCGCCGATGATCCCCAGGCCCAGCAGCACAAATCCCCCCGTCAGCAGTTGCAGGATAATCACCGTGGTGATGCCCGCCCCGGGCTGGCCGGTGAAGAAGACCCACAACGCCCGCACGCCCAGCACCACCGCCAGCACCAGGAAGACCGCGGCTAACCAGTTGACGATGCGCAAGGCCGATGACGAGAAGGCCGTCAACCCGGTGGTCGCCAGCGACCACAGGGCGCCAAATCGCCACTTGGAACGGCCGTTGGGGCGGTCGGGCACTTCAAAGGGAATCTGGACGCGGCGGAACCCCAGCCAGGCGATCATCCCGCGGAAGAACAGCGCTCGTTCGCCCATGCGGCGATAGGCCTCGCACACGCGCTGGTCGAGCAGCTTGAAGTCGGACGCGCCGGTCAGGTCGAACCCCGAGAGGCGGCGCAGCAGGCGGTAGAAAACCATGCTGCCCAGCCGCGCCGTGAGCGGTTCGCGCGGGCGGCGGGGCTTGACGGCCTCAACGATATCCGCTTTGCCGCCGCGCCAGAGTTCGACCATCTGGACGATCAACTCCGGCGGGTGCTGGAGGTCGCCGTCCATGATGATGGCGGCTTGAGCTCGGGACGCTTCCAGTCCGGCGCAGATGGCGGCTTCTTTGCCAAAGTTGCGGCTGAGCCTGAGCCCGCGCACGCCGCCGGCGGCGGCATGGCGGGCGATGGCGTCCCAGGTGCCGTCGTCGCTGCCGTCGTCGACGAGGATAATCTCACACGACTGCGCGAGCGCGCCCAAGGCTTTGCGGGCGGCCGCGACGGTCGCGTCGAGCCCCTGCTCCTCCCGATAAAGGGGGATGATGAGGGAGATCACGATTTTGTCCGCATTTTCCAGCGGTGATGCTCCATTACGTACCGAACCAGCCGCGTCATTTTCAGCCCCGGCCGCGGCGGCGTCAACGGGAAAGGTTTCTGGCCGTGCCAGGGGCGTCTCGCCCAAGCTCTCCGGATCGGACGCTCGGGGACACGCGCAACAGATTCATGAGCGGACTCCATCTCTCGGCGCCGTTTTTTTCAACTGGAATGCCGGTGCCCGGTTCGATATTCTATGATGGCCGGGGCAACCGAAGCTTCTGCAGTGACGTGCAGCATTCCTCTGTTGAATTTTGCTGCAAATCCTGCCGATCCATAGGGCAGCGTCGTTTTTTTGGAGTTGCGCGACACGAGAATGGTTGAACCAGCCGTACAATCTCTGATCGGACCACAAGCCTCACCCAGCGACGAGCCCAAGCTGACGCCCGCTGAAGCCTTTGTGCTTCGCCACCGTGCGGCCGTCAGCATCATCGTACACGTGGTGCTCTTTGCCGTGGCGCTGCTGGTCGCTTACGGGATTCGATTCGAGGGCAGCAGCCGCTCGGAGGAACTGCCCTGGTTCCATCTCTACATCCACTGGCTGCCGGTGTTCATGGTCATCAAGCTGCTGGTCTTCGGCAAGATGAAGCTGTTCCACAGCAACTGGCGATATTCGAGCATTCGCGATATCGTCAACATCCTGCTGGGCAGTTGGATCGCCCTGGCGATTCTGTTCATCTTCGCCCTGCTGTTCTTCTACCTGCCCACGTATTTCGGCCGCGAACCGCTGTTCTACTACAAGGAAGGCCCTGTCAAGTACTACCAGACCAGCATTCTGCTGCTGGACTTCCTGGCGACGGTCTTCCTGGTCGCCACGGCCCGGCTGGCGTTTCGCCTGTATCGTGAGGAGCTGCGTCCGGTGGCGGCCGAGGGTCTGCGGCGCGTGCTGATCATCGGGGCCGGAAACGCCGCCGAGGCGATCATCCGCGAGATCAACCGCATGCGCGTCGAGCGCTACCGCGTCATCGGCATGGTCGACGACGACCCCCGCAAGAGCAGCCTGACGCTCCACGGCGTTGGGGTGCTGGGAACCACTGAAGACATCCGCGAGATCTGCGAGCAGCGAAAGATCGACGAGATCCTCATCGCCATCCCCTCGGCCACGCGAAAGCAGCTGTCCAAGGTCATCGAGTACTGCAGCGGCACCAAGCTGACCTTCAAGACGCTGCCGGGGCTGCAGGACCTCATCGACGGGCGCGTCGCCACGTCGCAGATGAGGCCCGTCGACATCAACGACCTGCTCGGGCGCGACGTCGTGCGCCTCGATGACGCGGCCGTGGCCAACTACCTCCGCGGGCGGCGCCTGCTCATCACCGGCGCCGGCGGAAGCATCGGCTCGGAAATGTGCCGCCAGGTCTGCCGTTACCAGCCCGCATCGCTGATCCTGCTTGAGCAGGCGGAAAACCCCCTGTTCGATATCGAGAACGAACTGGCCGAAAAGTTCCCCACCATCCCCCTGACGCCAGTCATCTGCGACGTGTACGACCGCCAGAACGTGATGGCCGTGTGGAACCGCTTCCGCCCCGAGGTCGTCATCCACGCCGCCGCCCACAAGCACGTCCCCCTGATGGAACGCAACCCCTGGGAAGCCATCAAGAACAACGTCCTGGGGACCCGCAATGTCGCTGACGCCTCCGTCGAATCCGGCGTCAAGGAGTTCGTCCTGATCTCCACCGATAAGGCCGTCAACCCCTCCTCCGTCATGGGCGTGACCAAACGCGTAGCCGAAATCTACACGCAGTCGCTCAACAACCGCCCGCTGTGCAAGACGCAGTTCAAGGCCGTCCGCTTCGGCAACGTGCTGGGCTCGGCCGGATCGGTCGTGCCGACCTTCCGCAAGCAGATCGCCGCCGGCGGTCCGGTGCGGGTGACGCACCCGGAGATGACGCGGTATTTCATGACGATCCCCGAGGCGTCGCAACTGGTGCTGCAGGCCGCCGCCACCGGAACCGGCGGGCAGATCTACCTGCTGGACATGGGCGAGCCGGTCAAGATCGTGGATCTGGCGCGGCAGATGATCACGCTGAGCGGGTTCCGCCCCGGCGAAGATATCGACATCGTCTTCAGCGGCGTGCGCCCCGGCGAGAAGATGTTCGAAGAGCTTCGCACCACCGGCGAGGATGTCGAGACCACCTGCCATCCCAAGATCAGCATCTGGCGCTGCCGCTCCGCCCAATGGGAAGCGGCCCAGGCCGCCGTCGAACGCCTCGCCCTGCTGCAACACAACCACCAGCGCCAGCCGATCATCGACGCCCTGAGGCAGATCGTCCCCGAATACACCCCGCTCAACCCGCCGGCGAGCGAGAAGAATGAGCAGTCCCCCCCGGCCAGCGAGCCTCTTTGAAAAAGCAAGGATCCAACCTGAGATGGAATCTATTCCGCTGTCCAAGCCCGATGTGACCGAAGCCGAAATCCAGGCCGTGACGACCGTCCTGCGCAGCGACCGCCTGAGCATCGGACCGGCGGTGGAGGCCTTCGAGCAGGCCATCGCCGCCCGCGCCAACCGCCGCTACGCCATCGCCGTCAACAGCGGCACCAGCGGTCTGCACCTGTGCGTGCGATCGCTCGAAATCGGCGAAGGCGACGAGGTCATCACCACGCCCTTCTCCTTCATCTCCACGACCAACTGCATCCTCTTCGAGCGGGGCAAGCCCGTACTGGTGGATATCGACCCCGACACGTACAACATGGACCCCGCCGCCGCCGAAGCTGCCATTACGCCGGCCACCAAGGCCATCCTTCCCGTCGAGGCCTTCGGCAACACCGCGCACTTCGACGCCTACGAGGCCATCGCGCGGCGTCATGGACTGGGCATGATTGAGGATAGCTGCGAAGCCCTGGGCGGCAGCTTGAACGGCCGCCCTGCCGGCAACTTCGGCGACTGTGGCGTCTTCGCCTTCTACCCCAACAAGCAGATCACCACCGGCGAGGGCGGCGTGATCGTCACCGACCACCCGGACATCCGCGACATGTGCTGCTCGCTGCGAAACCAGGGGCGCGACACGGAGCACTGGCTCCGCCACGCCAGGCTCGGCTACAACTACCGCCTCAGCGATATCAATGCCGCGATGGGCGCCGTGCAGGTTCAGCGCCTCGACGACATCCTCGCCCGGCGCCGCCGCGCGGCAGACCTGTACGCCCAGGCGCTTGCGGGCATCGAGGGCATCCACCTGCCCCCCGTCGCCGCCAACCCCGGGGCCAGTTGGTTCGTCTACGTCGTGCGACTCGACGACAGCTTCCCCGCCCATGCGCGAGACCAGGTGCTCGAGCGGCTCAAGAAGGCCGGCATCGCCTGCAGCAACTATTTCGTCCCGATCCACACCCAGCCGTACATCCGCGAGATGCTGGGGACGCGAGACGGACAGTTCCCCATCACCGAGCGTGTGGCCGCACGCACCATCGCCTTGCCCTTTTTCGCCGCCCTGACGCAAAGCCAGGTCGATCGCGTCGCGGCGGCGCTGAAGTCGGCTATCGCCGGCGGCGCGTGATGGACGATCCTTCTGAAAATGAACGCCTTTAGCAGACTCTTCTGGACCGCCCGCGCCGTCGGCTGGGACAACTTGCCCCGCCGGGTGCTTCAGGCGTGGCGGATCCGCTCGGGCCTGCTGCGAAAGCGATTAGACCCCGCACATTTCTCCGACGAAGCCTTTGCCGCCGAGTGCGATCCCCACCTGGCGGCCAGTGTCGAAAACTGGCGACAGAAAGCGACGCGGTTTTTCAAGGTTCCCTCGCCGCAGGCGCTGGCGGCCGTCGCCGACGACGACGCGTGGGAGCAGTCCGTCCATCGCATCTCGCAGGCGGCGCTGGACGGGCAGTACCTCATGTTCGGCTGCAACACGGCGCCACTGGGCTGGCCGCCGGATTTCAACCGCGACCCCATCCACAATATCCAATGGCCGGTGGGCGAACACTGGACGCGCACGGCGCACAGTGGCCCGCCCCGCGACGACATCAAGCTGGTCTGGGAAGCCTCGCGCCTGAGCCTGGCGTACTATTTCGCCCGCGCCTACGCCCGAAGCCGCCAGGAGTGCTGGGCGGTGGCCCTGTGGCAAATGGTCGACGCGTGGATCGAGCAGAATACGCCGCAATTGACGGTCGCCTGGGGCTGCGGGCAGGAAATGTCCTTCCGCCTGATGGCCGCACTGTTTGGGGCCTTCGCCACGCTGGACAGCCCGGCCGCCACGCCGCAGCGCCTGGAGCGCCTGACGCGCCTGGCCTGGCAGACGGGGCGGCACATCAGCATCAACATCAACCAGGCCCGCATGCAGGGCAACAACCACGCCATCAGCGAGGCCGCCGCCCTCTGGACCATCGGCCTGTTGTTCGGCGAGTTCAACCAAGCCGACTTGTGGCGCCAACGCGGCGCCGAGGTGATCGAGGCCGAGGTGCTGCGGCAGATTTATGACGACGGCTCTTATGTCCAGCACAGCCTCAACTACCACCGCGTCATGACCGACGATCTGCTGTGGGTGCTCGCCCTGGCGCGAATCAACAATCAGCCCCTGCCGCCGGCCGTGGCGGATCGGCTCAAATGCGCCACGCAGTGGCTGGCCCAGATGGTCGATCCCGTCAGCGGCCACGCGCCCAACTACGGTCCCAATGACGGCGCGCAAGTGCTGCCCCTGAGCACGTGCGACTATACCGATTACCGCCCGGCCCTGCAGGCAGCCTGGGTGCTGACGCAAGGCCGCCGAGCCCTGCCGCCGGGGCCCTGGGATGAAAAATCGCTCTGGCTGATGGGCGGCGATGCACTCGCCGCCCCGCTTGAGCCCCCCGCGCGAGAGAGCGCCTTTGCCGCACGTGACGGCGGATATTATGTCCTCCGCGGCCGCGATTCCTGGGCCATGACCCGCTGCCACAGCTATCGCCACCGGCCCAATCAAGCCGACATGCTGCACGTGGACCTCTGGCACAAGGGCGTCAACGTCCTGCGCGACGCGGGCAGCTATCTCTATTACAGCCCGCCGCCGTGGCAGCACTACTTCCTGTCGACGGCCGCCCACAACACCGTCGAAATCGACGGCCAGGACCAGATGGTCAAGGGCCCGCGGTTCCTGTGGTTCAACTGGACCGCCAGCCACCTGGAGCAATTTGAGGCAACGCCGGAGGGGTTTCGATGCATCGGCAGCCACGAGGGCTACCGCCGGCTCAAGGATGGGATCATTCATCGCCGTGCGATAGAGCGGCGCGGAGACGTGTACGAGATCATCGACGAGATTGGTCCGGCGGGCGCCCATGAGGTGGCTCTCCATTGGCGATTGGCTCCGTTGGAGTGGAGGCGGCACGGCAATGAGTGGCGGGCGGACGTTGCGGGCGATGACTACCGCGTGCAGATATTCATGCCACCAGACATGGCGCTGGATAGTGTCTGCGGCGAAGAAGGCCCGCGTCCCCAAGGGTGGGAGTCGTGCTATTACACCCAGCGAACGCCGGCGCCGACGCTGACAGTGCGCGGGCGAGTGGAATTGCCCATATGCGTGCGCACGATCGTGGGTCCGCAGGGACAGATCCAGACCATGCCACAGGAAGAAGGATAGTTCATGCCCAACCGGGTAGTTCCCTTATCCAAGCAGTATGCCCGCCAAGCTGCCCGCTTGCACGCCATGGGCATTGGCAGCGGATTTCTTTCATCGCTGGGGCAGGGGTTCCTCCGACAGTTGTACGCGGCGATCTCTTCCAGCCCATCGGGCTTCGGGTTCGTGTGCGTTGACGAAGAGGACCGCGTACTGGGTTTCATCGCTTGCGCCGAGAGCGTGGGGCGGCTCTACAAGCAGAGCCTGATGCGGCGTGGAATATTCATGGCCGCGGCTTTGGCCAGATTCCTGATCCGCCCTGCGGTGATCGCCCGCGCATGGCAGACGCTGCGTTATCCCTCAGAGGTTAGTGCGGATTTGCCGCCGGCCGAAGTGTTGAGCATCGCCGTGGACGAGCGTTGCCGTGGGCTAGGGGTGGGACGGGACCTGATGGAGGCGGCGAACGCGGAATTTCGCCGGCGAGGAATTGTGCAAGTTAAAGCGGCTGTCGGCGCCGCCCTGGTTAGCGCCAACGCCTTCTATCTCAAATGCGGGTTCCGATTGGCCGCCACGCAACAGCATCATGGCCTGCCGATGAACCTTTACATCGAAGAGCTGGAACGCTAAGAGCCGTTATCGCAGCGTCTCCAGAATGCGTAGATAGCGGGCCGCCATTTCCTGGCGGCTGTAGTTCGTCGAGGCGTGTCGAAACCCGCTTTCACCCATCTGGGCGGCCAGTTGCGGCGCGCTCTTCAGCGACACCAATGCCTCGACGAACGCCTGTGGGTTCTCCGGCTCGGCATAGATGCCGGCTCCGGCGTCTTCCACCAGCCGCCGCGCCACGCCGTCGATGGCGATGATGATCGGGCGCTTGCAGCACATGTAGTCGAAGACCTTGTTGGGGTAGACGGTCTTGAACGTCTCGTTCTTCATCAGCACGGCCGTGCAGACGTCGGAGGCATTGATGTAGTCGCAGACCTGGTCTTTGGGCACCGCGTCGACGAAGACCACGTTGCCGAGTTTTCGCTGAGCGGCCTGTTCGACGAGCATCGGCTTTTCCATGCCCGAACCCACCAGCAGGATCCGCACATCCGGATGGGAATTCTTGATCAACTCGGCCACGTCGAGCAGTTGGCCCACCTTATTGGCGCGGCCGTGGGCGCCGAAGTAGCTGACGACGAACTTGTCCTGCAGCCCCAGGCGCTTCCGCACGTCGTTATCCTTGGGGCCGGGGGTCATGATGTCCAGGTCGGCGCCGTTGGGGAGCATGCTCAACCGCCGCGGGGCGACGCCTTTGGCCTCGATGAGCTTCTGCTCGAAGGCCGGCGTGAGCACGTTGATCCAACTGGCGCGGCGGTAGGCCAGTTCTTCCAGGCGGTAGCTCAACCAGATCAGCGGCTTGGAGGTCAGCACGCCTGTATCGATGGCGCTTTCGGGCCACAGGTCGCGCACCTCGAATATGCACCGCGCACCGCACAGGACCGACAGCAGCCACATGGTCGGCGCCACCGTCAGGGGCGGACTGGTGGCGATGACAACATCGGGTCGCGGGGCGTACAGAATGCCAGCCAGCAGTGAGGAGAAGGTAAAGCTCAGGTACGCCCAGAAACGCCCGACGAAACTGCGATTGTAACTCTCGCTGACATGGCATCGGTATACCGTCACGCCCGGAAAAGGCTGCTCGCGAACGACGATCTTACCTTTGTACTGTGGGGCCTTGAGACCGCTGGCGTAGTGGACCATCCCCGCCAGCACGGTCACCTCGTGCCCGGCGGCGGCCCAGTACTGGGCGAACTGGTTCCAGCGGCTGCCGCCCGCATCGTCGGCGCCAAGAAAATATTGGTGAACGATCAACACTCTCATAAACACGATCCTTGCAGTTCATGATGACAAAAGTCGCCGTTACGCGAAGCGGCCTTGCCGCGCTTGCTGACGCTGTGGCGGCGGCGTACACTGGGACAATCATGGAAACTCATCGCGCGATACTGGATGTTCTGGCCGACCGCTGGTGGATCGCCGCGCTGTCATTTGGCGTGGCGCTGGTGGCGACGCCTCTGATGCGGCTGATCGCCCATAAGACCCGCATTGTCGACCGTCCGGATGAGCTGCTCAAACCGCACGGGCGTCCGGTGGCGTACCTGGGCGGCGTGGCCATCTGCCTGGGGCTTTTGAGCGGGCTGCTGGCCCACCTGCTGACGCGCCCGGGCGGGGACTTGCTCTGGGCCCGCATCGCCGCCGACCTGGGCAGCGGCAACGTCCGCGGCCTCATCAGCAATCCGTTCTGGAACCTGCTGGGGATCGCCGCCGGCGCCATCGTCATCACGCTGGTGGGCCTGCTCGACGACATCAAGAACATCAGCCCCCGCAAGAAGGTTTACGGCCAGACGCTGGCGGCGGGGCTGATGCTGGCCGGCGGCGTGGGAACTCGAATGATTACGATCGTCACCTCGCAGATAGGCATAACGCTGCCGCTGTGGTTGACGATCGCCGTCAGCGCCGTGATGTGCGTCATGCTGGTGATCGCCACCTGCAACGCGACCAATCTGCTCGATGGGCTCGATGGCCTGTGCGGGGGCGTCACGGGCATCATCGCCGTGGGGTTCGTGGTGCTGGCGGCCTGGCTGGGGGCATGGGGGCATTCCCCGATCAACAGCCCGCTGCGCCTGACGCTGTGCGTCGCGATGGCTGGAGCGGTGCTGGGATTCCTGCCTCACAACGTGCCGCCGGCGAGCATCTTCATGGGCGACGCGGGCAGCATGTTGCTGGGCTTCTTCGTCGCCGCCATGATGGCGCTGTTCTCCGAGGAAGGCAATCCGCGATGGTTCATTGCCGCCTGTGGAATCTTTGCTCTGCCAATCATTGATACGGGATTGGCCGTCGTGCGTCGCCTGCTGAGTGGCAAGAGCATTTTTGCCGGCGACCGCAGCCATCTCTATGACCAGTTGATCGATCGGGGTATGAGCGTGCGCCAGGTCGTCGGGCTGTTCTACCTGCTGGCGGCAGTAGCCGCCACCCTGGCGGTCAGCATGGGCATCTTCCTTCGAATGCGGGAGGCGGTGCCGATTTACGCTGTCGTCATCATGCTGATCAGTTATGTGCTCTACCGCATGGGGATGGTGCGCCCGCAGGCTCGCAAGGCCGGTTTGGTGGGCATCGAACTGGAAAGCAAGCGAATGAATCTCTTGTTTACCTCCGCCGGCCGCCGCGTGTCGCTGCTGCACGAGTTCCAGCGGGCGGCTCACGACCTGGGCCTCCGGCTCGAGATTCACGCCGCCGACATGGACCCGATGGCCCCGGCGCTGCAGATTGCGGACCGACAACTGCTCGTGCCTCACATCGGACACCACGAGTACACCCAGCGATTGAGCGCGTACTGCCGTGACCACAAGATTCACGCTGTCATCCCGCTGATCGACACGGACTTGAGCGTGATGTCCGCCTCGCGCCAGCTCTTCGAGCAGGCCGGCACGCGGGCGATCATCTCGTCGCAGGAGGTCGTCAAGGTCGCCTGCGACAAGCTCCTGACCTGCCGGTTCCTCCAGGACAATGGGTTTCTTACCCCCCGCGTCCTGACGGCCGACGAAGTCGCCGCCGCGTGCCCGCCCCTGTTCATCAAGCCCCGCTTCGGCAGCGCCAGCCTGGGCGCTCACAAGATCCTGACGAACGAGGATTTGGCCTACTATCGCCACAAGAATCCCGACTCGGTCGTGCAGGAATTGATCGAGGGGCAGGAGTACACTGTCGACGTTTTCACGGATTTGTCCGGACGCTCGCTCTGTGCCGTCCCGCGCCAGCGCCTGGAAGTTCGCGGCGGCGAAGTGACCAAGAGCAAAACGGTTCGCCATGAGGAGATCATCCGCCAGTCCCGCCGGCTGGTAGACTGCCTGGCCGGCTGCGTGGGCATGATCACGATCCAGTGCTTCCTCACGCCCGACAACCGCGTGGTCTTCATTGAGATCAATCCCCGCTTCGGCGGCGGCGTCCCCCTGTCGATCGTCGCCGGGGCCGATTCGCCGCGATGGCTTCTGGAACTGCTGCTGGGACGCACGCCGACGATCCATTCCGACGCCTGGCAGGACAACCTGGTCATGCTGCGATACATGAAAGGCCTCTTTGTACCGCAAGACCAACTCGCCGCCACGCGGGGAGGATCGTTGCCAGAACCCCTCGACGTCAAGCCGTCGCAACAGCCCGCTGCAGAATCTCTGGATATTCCGCTTCCAGAATGACCGTCCGCTCCTCCATTGCCGAGGCCACGGCGGCAAAACTGGCAAGCGTTACCGCCACCTGATCTCGCCATCGCACCGGAGGCTCACGCCCCTGCGCCGCCTGAGCGATGAATTGCGCAAACTCTTCCTGGTGCCCCTTGTCCTGCCGGCGCGTCCTGACGGTGCGGAATCCGCGCGCGCCAAAGGCATGGGTCTGGCGGAAGTTGTCCAGTTCAAACACGCGACCGTCGCTGAAAACTCGCAGCAATTCCTTTGGGTACTGCTTTGAGCCGTTGGCGTAATAGCACACGGACCCCACCGACCCATCGGCAAAGCCAAGCGTGATGGCCATCTTGTCGTCGCGCGTGGCGAAGCCCCGGCCCGCCATGCATGCCGAGACCGTCGTGACCTCGCACCCGGCCAGAAACGCCAGCAGGTCGATGAAATGGCAGGCCTCGCCGATAATGCGCCCACCGCCGAGGACCGGGTCATGCACCCAGTGCTCGGGCGGAATGTATCCGGCATTGACCGTCATCGTCATCGACACCGGTTCCTTGCGACCGGACAGGGCCTTGGCGATGGCTTGCGTGTGCGGCGAGAAGCGGCGGTTGAAGCCCGTCATCACCATGCACTGCGGCGCCGCCGCGGCGGCCGACTGGATCTGCGACAGCTCCTCGAGTGTCATCGCCAACGGTTTCTCAACGAAGGCATGTTTGCCGGCGCGAAGGATCTCCGTCACCAGCCGCGCGTGCAGGTTGTGATTGACCGCCACGAACACCGCCTGGACGGCCGGATCTTGCAGCATCAGGTGATAGTCGCTGACGGCCTTGTTAGCCTGGAACTTGCCGGCCAAATGAGTGGCCGCGGCGGTATTGAGGTCTGCGATATATCCTACACGCGCGCCGATTTTGGCCAGCGCCGGCACCAGCGTGACCTTAGAGAAGTTCCCCGCCCCTATGACGCCGACGATGGGTGAAGCAACCGCCCTGTCATCCCTGTCGCGCCAACCCAGCGTCAAGGCCGGCGCTCGGTCCACCGCCTCGGGATACTTGAGGATCACGCCCAGCCCGCCGCGGGTGCTGATCAGGTCATATGCTTCGGCGGCCTCATCGAGATTGAAGCGGTGGCTGATCAGGGCCTCGACATTGAGCCTCCCGGTGGCCAACATGTCGAGAACCGCCTGGAAGTTGCGTTGCTCGGTCCATCGCACCTGCGAGAGTGGATAATCCTGCCCGCCCTTCTCGTAGCGGTCGTCGTACCTGCCCGGTCCGTACGAGCAGGAGACCTGGAACGTCAGTTCCTTTTCGTAGAAGTCGCTGCGGCGGATGTTAAGGCCAACCACGCCCACCAGCACCAGTCGTCCGCGTTTGCGCGACATTTCGGCGGCCTGGTGCATGATCAGATCAGTCTTGGCCGCGGCGGTGATCACCACCGCGTCGACGCCGCGCCCGCTGGTCCACGCCCGGGCGGCGACCACCGGGTCCGTTCCCTGTCCGGCCAGTGCCGTCGCGGCGCCGTAGGCGGCGGCCTGCCTGAGCCGATCGGCGTTGACGTCGATGGCCAGCACCTGGCATCCGTTAGCCCGCAGCAATTGCACGGCCACCAGGCCGATCACGCCCAGTCCAAACACCGCCACCTGCTCGCCCATCAGCGGATTCACCAGCCGCAGGCCCTGCAGGGCGATGCTGGCCAGCACGGTGAACGCGGCCTGCTCGTCACTGATACCGTCGGGCACTTTGGCACAAAGGTTTTTTGGCACGGCGACGATCTGGGCGTGCGGACCATTGCTGATCACACGGTCGCCGGAAGCGAAACCCGTCACCCCGGGCCCCACCTCCAGCACCACCCCACAGTTGCAGTAGCCCAGCGGCAGCGGTTCGTCCAGACGGCTGAACACCGCTTCGAGCGTGGCCGAGAGTCCGTCGGTCTTGATCTTGTCGAGCACCTGCTTGACCTTGTCGGGCTGGCTGCGCGCCTTTGCCAGCAGCGAGGCCTTGCCGAACTCGACGAGCATGCGTTCGGTGCCCGCCGAGATCAGCGTTCGCGTCGTGCGGATCAGCAGCGACCCGGGCGTGACGATCGGCGAGGGGACTTCAACCAGACGCGTCTGGCCGCCGCGGAGATCTTGGAGAATTTGCTTCATCTAAGAAAGGTCTCCTTGCTCGTCAGGCGTAATAGCTCTGGATCAACAGTGCGAGGTTCGGATCGGCCCGCTCCTGCAAGGTGTAAGGCGGCAGGGCCGTCTCCTGCCAAACGGGCTTCGAGTCTATCGCAGCCAGGCGGGAAACCATGACGCTGACAGCGGCAGTCATGAAGATGAAAAAGTTGCTGGGGCTGTCCAGCTTAACTTCAAAGAAAGCCGCGACAATTGATCCCAACATGATGCCGGCAAATAGTCGTCCGTACTCCCTGTCTTCCTCGCAGTGCCGCGGCAACATGAGTCGCAGGCTTTGGCCCAGCAGAGCCAATAGAGCCCCGGCATAAAGGGAGAGGCCCAGTAATCCCTGGTCATACCAGATGCCCAAGTATGCATTGTGAAATCCAAACCCCAGGGTGGCGTTTGAACCTACTCCATGCCCCAGCCATGGCGCAGTCAAACATCCTTCATAAGCCGCTTGCCATAGTCCCATGCGTCCGGTGGTATCTGCTGAAGTGAATCGCTTCATGACGAACTCTTTCTGGGCCGGAAAGAGACTGAGGACCTGGTATGCGACCAGAGCGGTAGCGGCGACAATGACTAAAGCCATCAACAATCGCTTGATTCCCAGCCGCGCACCCACCAGAGGAACACACGCAATAAATCCGGCAAAGGTGCCGGTCCTCTGGCCGCTTAGAACACAGATCGTGGCAATTCCCATGCCTATGGCCGCAGATGCTGCCCGCAGCCATTTCACTTTGATTGCCAGGGTTGCCCAAAGCACCACCGGCAGCAACATTCCGCCGGTCTGAACGAATAGCGGGGCATTCTTTGTGGCGCCGCCGAATCGCGAGCCTCTCAACTCTCCCAGGGAGGCCAGGGCCAATACTAGGAAGATCGATGAACCGAACAGCAGGATCAGGAGGAACCGCCGGACGTCAGATCGCGTCTGGATGGAGGCGGCCATGGCAGAGGCCATCGGGATCACCAGAATAAACAATAAGCCGGACTTCTGGATCGCAAAAAATAACGACGGCGCCCGAAAAGAACCGACTAAACCGACAATCGCCATGGTCCCCAACATGATTGCCGCCAGACCGGGATTGCCAATCCCTCGCAACGCTGTCAATGCCATCAGGAACATGATTGCCCATCGCAGCAATGTCGATCCGGAGTCCAGCCGATCATTTACATGTCCGGAGAACATCAGAGCTGCCACAAAGATCGTCAGCAGCCACCACCGCTTGCCGGCGATCGTCATGATCAGCAGGGCCAGCAGCAGCAGGATCACAATGATGGCCCCGGCCAACCCTGCCGCATCATAGAACCGGTCAAATCGTCCAAAGACGTCACGCATCAAGCCAAATCCTGCCCTGGAGGCGATGATTCTTCTGTGGCTTGCAGACCGACAGCCACACAATAACCATCATGGTACTGTTGCATTCTTTCCCCGCCAGCCAGCGCACAACACAGCAACAAAAGCCTTCTCGCCACTTCTGCCGGTTGGAACATCCAGATCCGTTCAAGTGCCGCACGCCGCATTCGCTGCAGAAGGTCCCGGTCATCTACCAAAGTCATCACCCGCCGGACCAAGTCGTCAGTGTCCTCGCTGCGGAACAGGAAGCCGGTCTTACCTTCCACCAGCAGCGGGCGCGTGGCGCCCACTCGGTCGCTGGCGATCACGGCCAGACCGTGCCCCATCGCTTCATTTAATACCGCTCCCCAGCCGTCAAACCGACTGGGGAGAATCAGGATCTGACTGCGACGGTATACATTCGCGCATTGCTGGATCGGCAGAGCCCCAGTCAATTCGACTTTGGAGGAGACCCCGAGTTTTCGAATCTGATCTTCCAGTGCGAGGCGTTCAGGGCCGTCGCCCACAATCGTCAAGTGCCAATCCCGTTGGGCAAGATCGGTCTGCCCGAGTGCGCTCAGCAGAATGTCTACTCCCTTACGTTTGATCAACGAGCCGGAGTATACCAGACGAACCGTCCCGGAAAGCGGTACCGAAAGATCCGGCTTCTCCTTTGGATCATGATAGGTGGAAAAGCCAAAAACCCAAGTATTCCAGCGACAGACACCAAGACGGTAGAAATCGATTTCCGCCCCGCGACCCGCAGCCAACAGGTGAACGTTGGGCGAATCGCACGGAGCTAGCAGGAGGCGCCGCAACATCAGAGAAATTCCTGAGCGAGATGTTCTGGGGTGATCTAGGAAGGGCTCAGACCAAAGAAGCGTGGGCTTGCCTGTCAGCCGTCGCAGCCAGTGATGAAAGGGAAGCGTCGGGAAATGGAAGAAGCCGGGCAGAATCACGACATCGGCGGAGAGAAGTTTCCAGTAATATGCCAGTCGGTCAGATAGGCGGCGCCACGGCTGCAGATAGGGCGAGTCTGGGGCCATCTCGGGCCAGCCTAGAGACAGACGTTCCTGCGCCAGGGCTCGTAGTGAGACGCGAGTCACCTTGACCCATTCCGCCCGTGCCATTTCATCATACATGGGCACGATGTGCGGGTTGTTGAACGGAGCAACACAGACAATTGTGGTGTGTTTCATCGAACGGCCCATAGCCAACTCAACAAGCTATAGCCCCGAGCTGCGATAAAGGCGGGGCGAGGACTCCGGCTGGCGCCATCGTTCCATTCTCGGATAAGGCTTGTGCCACTTGCGCCGGCCAGATCATAGTGCGGCTTTCTTCCTGCGCCGCTCCACCCAAGCTGAGCCGACCAGCGCGAGGCACGCCATCTGGAACGGAATCAGGGGAATCAGGTAACGGTATACATAAAGTGTGCATGTGTACAAAAGGACCGTATAGACCGGCACCGCCAGCAACATGGAGACGCTCTTGCGCTGATCCCAGTACAGGATGATGACCAATAATGCAGCCATAGACCCCAGACCGGAAATCGCCATCACCAGGATGCGCTCCCAGAATGCATTGATCACATAGCCGGGGTAACGCATGAATGTTTGCACGGGCGTCAGGCCTTCCTTATTGCGGAAGTGGCTGATCATCCCCTGGGTCCTGTTGGAATTGACAAACCCTGTGGAATAAGGCGTCGCGAGAATCAGGGGAAGTCGACTCAGAGCCGCCTTAACAAAGAATCCCGGGTTCTCTTTGGCATGTGCCTTTACTTCCTTTAAGAACCAAGCATCCGCCTCCAGCGTCAGATCGGACTCGAATCCCTGCTGCTTTGCCACCGCTGTCCCCACGTTATCATCGCAGACGATGCCCCATGGATTCGGGTTCTGCCCGATGCCCTTCCATAGCGTCACCCCCGCCCCAGTCGATCCCCAAAGCCAGCAACCGCTTGTCACGTAATTCCGATAGGCCCACGGAAAGGTTGCAGCATACAGCGCCACCGCAAGGACGGCCGTCGATACCAGCGGTCGCACCCATCCGCGCTGCCGGATCAACAGAGCCAGACCCAGAAAGGGCCAGACCAACATGCTTCCCGGACGCAGGTAGGAGCTGATGGCGATGAGCAGGCCTGACGCGGCCATCCAGATATAGCTGGGCTTATCCGCGCCATGGATGCAGCATAGTACGCCCAGCAACAGTACCCCCAGCGCCATGCCGCTTGGAAGCACCTGCACCGATGCGGTGAGCACTGGCGGGTAAACAGCCATCAGCCATGCGGCCGCATATGCGGCGCCAGCCCGTTTGAAGAGTTTCATTACGATTGCAAAGACAATCAGGGGGAAGAAAGCGGTTATGAACGCCTGGACCCACTTAACGTGGAGTTCCAGGGGCTCTCCGAAAACCCGATAGACCGCCAGAAGAAATACCGGATACCCAGGTGTCCTCAGGTACTCAGGGCGCAGGAGGCTCATGTCCGTCTGGGGCCTGTGCTGGAAATCGACCTGGAGCCCTTGCTGGCTGACCTGCTGTGAATACGTGGCCAGTTCACGCCTGAAATCGTACCACTGGTCGATCGGAGGTCGGTTATAGCCGTAACCGCAGGCCAGCATGTAAGCCGGGCCCAGATAATCCCTGGTCATTCCCGAGTATACCGGACTGAACCAGGCCATCAACAGTCGAGCAACTATGCCCACGATCACGATCGCGGTCAAGTGAAGGATTCGTGTGCGGTTCTTCATGTTCATGACAGACTCCGGGGCATCTGCAGCCCATTAAGATACGCGACAGAGCAGGATCGTCCATGGCAGCGGAGTTCGTCGCGATATCACTTTGCAGTAAAGACTGACGAAATTTATAAATCCACGGGCGGTCCAATGGTTCAGGTGGCCTGGCGTATTACCCAGCGACCTGACATATTTCAAACGCCCCATGTTCATCATGCACCAGATCGGCTCTCGCGGCACCGACAGGATCGCCCAGCGCCGGCTCACGCGGCAGATCTCGGCCATCGCCTGCTCGGGATGCTCCAGGTGCTCCAACACCTCCAACACAAACAGGATATCCACCGAGTGATCCGGCCGCGACAAGTGGTAGATGGATTCCCGGCGGACCGGGACATCCGGATTACGCTCACCGGCTAGCTTCACCAGATCAGGCTCGACATCGCTGGCGTCGAAGACGACCTTCTGCGAAAGGCTTTTTCTCAACTGCTGGGTGCTGAAGCCTGGCCCACAGCCGATTTCCGCGGCGACCTGAACATCCAGGCCCTGGAGAAGTTCGCTCATCTGAGAAAAGAAACGGTTGATCAGCCAGCGAGAGGCACCAGTGCTGTGGGTATACTTCCCGCAAAAATCCTGCTTTTGTGGATCGTGTTCCATTAGAGAATGTCCTGTGATTCCCCTTTAAGTCGCGTCGGACTCATATCCTCTGCCGGGCGGCACAGGGGCATGAACAGATAGCAGACGCCGCCCGACAGGCCGCCGATGACGTTGGACATCACAAAATACAACAGTGAAAAGGCTATGGCTTGCTCGGCGGCAATACCATATACTTGGCCCATCAGGAGAACGGCAGCGCCTTCGCGCGTGCCAAAACCGCTGACACTGACTGGCAGCAACATCGCCAAGCAGATCGAGGCCATTAGAACACACATGTCCGGGTAGGCGATGTTGTTGATGCCCATCGCCTTGACGATCAGCCAGGCCTGCAAGAACCCCACCAAGTATGCCAGAAGCGTCATCGCCGCGCATAGCCCCCCTAATGGCGTATAGAAGATAGACAGCGTTTCTTCCAGCCACGCCATCAGTTTGCTGAACTTGCTCCGCGACGGGGCCCATTGCCCCAGGGCCCGGATCGCCGGGGATCCCCAAAGCGGCCCGGTCAACAGAACGATCGCCACAATTCCAAGAAGGGCAACCCTCGTGGTCGTCATCCCCTCGATTCCCCGCAGCCCCAAGGCTGCCCAACCCAGCAATCCGACTGCCACCAGGCACAGTACGTCAAACATGCGGTCGATGAGAACCGGACGAAATGCCCGCGCGACCGTTACCTGATGGCTCTTGACCAGGTAGCGAACTCTTGCAAACTCACCCAGCCGTCCGGGCGTAATGATTCCGACAAAATACGCCGCCAAGTATACAATCCATGCCCGGCCAAGGGAGATCCTGCCGACCGTTCGCTGCGTCAGGGCCTGGAACCGCCACGTCTTGAAGATCATCATGACTGGAAACAGCAGGCAACCCAGCGCAAACAGATCGCCGCGCAGAGTCTGCCAGCTCCGCAGCATCGCCCGCCAGTCACATCTCCAGACCAGCCACACGAACACGACCAGACCGACGCAGTGGAGAAGAATGTTGCCCACTTTGCGCCAGCGCGACTGTGCGGGGACAGGATCGACAGGGATGTCGTTAATGCCGATCAGATTCACCCAACATCCCTCTCCGAGACCTTCGGTTGAGGGCGCTGGTCCCGGTACAGCGCCGTACGGTTGATGAACAGCAGCTCCTCCAGCAGCATGCGGATTCGGTTGAGCATGTCGGCCAGGAGGGCCAGAACCAGAAAGACAAATCCCAAGATGAGGCCTACCGCGCTGCCGATCAACATGGAACGGTACGGCGTCGTGTAGCCCGTCTGCAGCCAATGAATGAACACGAATGCGCCCATCACCAGTCCGGCCAGAATGACCACCGAGGCGATGATCCCAAAAAACCCCAGCGGGTGCAGGTCCCGGAACGTCCGGAAGATGATCGGCACGGTCTTAGACACGTACTTCAGGAGGCTGCCGGCGACGCGGCTCTTACCGAACTCGCGCGTGCCCCGGATCCGTAGCGGCACCTCGGCCATTTCGACGCCCATACTGGCCAGGTTGATGAACGTCTCCTGGGTGTACGTGTACTGCCCGAACAGATTCATCCGGAGCAGCGTTTCCCGCGTGTAGGCTCGGAAGCCGCACGATACGTCAGTGAAATGCCTCTGCCCTCGACAAAGGCGACTGATGAGCCAGCTCATCATATGGTTGCCGACGAGTTTGGTCCTGGGCATCACCGGAACCACCTCGGGATTTCCAAAACGGCTGCAGGTCACGAATTCCGCCCCGTCCTTGAGGATCGGGCGAACCAGTGCGGGAATGTCCTCGGGAGAGAACTGCCCGTCCCCGTCCATGTTCACGACGATGTCGGCGCCCCGCGCCAGGGCGGCTTTGACCCCGGTGGCAAAGGCGATGCCCACACCGCGATTGTTGGCATGGCTAACGACGTCTGCTCCCGCCTTGAGGGCGGCGTCCGCCGTGGCGTCGGTA
The DNA here is from genome assembly GCA_039680605.1 of Planctomycetaceae bacterium. NCBI lineage: Bacteria > Pseudomonadati > Planctomycetota > Planctomycetia > Planctomycetales > Planctomycetaceae > Planctomycetaceae bacterium. The sequence goes on from JBDKTA010000014.1 coordinate 47,023, forward strand.
GACCCATCGTCGACAACAACGACCTTCACAACCTCCGCCCCGTCCATCTTCCGGGGGATCCGATTGATCACATCGGCAATGGTCTGCTGCTCGTTCAACGCCGGGATGATGACGATCAGTCGTTTGTCTTGCATTTTCCCATATCCCTTCGCAGCTGCTATCGGCGGCCGCGCACCATCACATTGTGCATCTCCCGCAGCCGCCAATTTATTGCGTGCAGCAGGATTCCCAAAAAAACACTGCCTGCCGACAGGATCATGAGCCCGGTGGCCAGAATCGCCGACGGGAAGTGCGGTACTTTGCCCGTCGTGATATAATCATTGATCGGCAGAATGCCGGCCAATATTCCGCATCCAAACAACAAAACCGCCACCGCGCCAAAGAACGTCAACGGTTTGAAGGACCGAAACAGCGTGAACATCTTCCACAGCACCCGCAGACCGTCGCGGACTGTCTGAAGCTTGCTCACACTGCCCGCGGGCCTCTGGCGATACGGTACGGCCACTTCAACGATCTCCATGCGGTAATACAGCATCTGGATCGTCATCTCCGTTTCAATCTCGAAGCCGGCCGACACCACCGGAAGGCGGTCCACCACCCGCCTGGAAAAGGCACGATAGCCGCTCATAATGTCGCTCAGGCGGCTGTGTCCCATCCAGTTCACCAGGGCTCGGACGACTTTGTTGCCGGTGACGTGCATGGGGCGGAAGGAATTCTCGCCGTACTCCTGGAGGCGTGCGCCGACCACCATGTCCGCTTCGCCGCTGAGGATCGGCGCCAGCAGGTCATGCACCTTCTCGGCCGGATACGTGTCGTCGCCGTCAACCAGCACATAGGCGTCCGCCTGGACAGTATCCATCATTCGCTCGACGACATAGCCTTTCCCCCGCCGGGGCTCTTTCACCACGCGTGCTTCGTGGGCCAGGGCAGTGGCCGCCGTGTCGTCCGTTGATCCGTTGTCAAAGACGTAGATCTGAGCCTGCGGCAATTCGCGGCGGAAATCATCCACGACTTTGGCGATGGTCATGGATTCGTTATACGCCGGGATGAGCACCGCAACCGTCGTCATCCAGATTCCTTCTACCGCATCAACTGTTCGTAAAGAGCCCGCACCTGGTCAATCATGCGATGGAGACCAAATGCCGTCGCGCGCTGCGCCCCTGCCGCCGATAGCGCCTGCCGTCGCGGCGCACTGCCCAGAAGCTGCTCCACCGCACCGGCCAACGCGCGGGGATCTTCCGGCTCAACGAGCACCCCCCACTGCTGGTCGGCGACAATCTCCGGCAAGCCGCCCACCCGCGAGACCACCACGGGCACGCCGGCCGACATCGCCTCAAGCACGGACACGCCGAAGCCTTCGCTGCGGCTGGGCAGCACATAGAGATCACTGTACCACAGCAACACCTTCAATGCCTCCCGATCCAACCGCCCGACAAAATGCACACGATCCTGCAGACCCAACTGGGCGCACAGCGCCACCATGCGGGCGTTGGCTCGCCCCTGCGGCGAGCCGGCCACCGTCAGCGACAAGTCCCCGCGCCGGGCGAGCAACTGCTGCATCGACCGCAGGAGAATGTCCAGCCCCTTGATCTGCCAGTTCGTCCCCACCAGCACCAGCCGCCCCCCGGCAGGGCGCTGCGGCAGCGGGTCCGGCGGCAGGACGCCGGGGCGGATGAAGCAGGAAGTGTCGACGGCTTTGTAGATCGTGCAGACGCGAGACTCTTCCGGACGGTACGCCTCCAGCACGCGGCGGCGGGTGTAATTCGAGTTGCAGACGACTCGCGTGGCCGCGGGGATCACCTTCTGCTCCTGCACCCGGCGCCACAGCAGGCTCATCAACCGTCGCGGTCCTTTGCGGACCAGCGTACCGGCCAGATGAGCGGCCACGTCAGCCACTTCATAGTCATTGACCTGCACCGCCCAGGGTCCGGGGTAGTTGACGAACTGGAACATCGCATGGGCGATGTTGCCGTGGATAATCGTCGACCGCTCGTATCCTGCGGCCACCCGCATCGCCAAGCGCCCGATGCGGTGATAGAGTGAACCGCGGGTATCGGCGCCATCGAGCGTGTGCAGGCGCGGGTGCGTTTGCGCCGCCGCCGGGGCGACCAGGTGAAACTCCAGGTCCGGGTCGTCGCGAAATGCCTGCCAGAGATACTGGGCGTACATAGCCGGACCGTTAGCCACCTCGTCGAAGACCGTAGTGGCGAACACTATCCGCCGGACGGTCGTCACAGAATGGCCTCGTACATCTTTCTGACCTTCAGACCGATATCATGCCAGTCGTAGTGCTGGCGGGCGTACTGGCGGGCCTGCTGGCCGCGATGGAGGAGGTCGTCGTGGTTGATCGCCTCGGACAGGGCGGCATCGAGCGCGCCGCTCTGTTGGGGATCATAGCCAAAATACGCCTGCGGGCAGGCGACCTCCGGCAGGGCGCCCACGCGCGGGGCCACTACGCAGCGAGCGAAACTCATCGACAGCAGCAGGCTGCCGGAGTTGAGAATGTTCTTGAACGGCAGGGCCACCACGTCGGCGGCATTGAAGTAGACCTGCATCTGGTCGTCGGGCACTTCGCCGGCGTGAAGTCTTATTTGCAGGTAACCGGGAAGGGATTGTCGTGCCAGGTCTTCGAGTTCGGCGGCGAATTGATTACTCTCCGGCTGGCCTGCCAGCACCAGCACATCGCCGCGTTGTCCGGCGGCGCCGAAGGCGCGGATCAAGTCGTCCAATCCCTTGTAGCGCCGCATGCGCCCCAATGAAAGCACCACCCGCCGCGCCTGTTCGAGACCCAATCGGCGCCGCGCCTCGTCGCGGCTGACGGTGTTGGCATATTCGTCGATGTAGTGCCCGTGCGGAATCACCTCGACGCGCAGACCCGGCGGCAGGCGATAGGCTTCCTGCACCTGGTCGCGGGCGCTGTTGGACATGACCATCAGCGCGTCGCAGCGGTCCACGAGGCGCTGAAGCAGGCGGAGCTCTTGGGCGGCATCGGGGGCATCATGACCGATCAGGTTGTGAACGGTCCAGACCACCTTGTGCCGGCGCAGCCGCCTCAACCCGAGGTAGTACATCGCCCGCTTGACTCGCGTCAGCAGCCAGGTTCGACCATGGTAGAAATCGTGCGGCCAGTCGAGGTGCAGCACGTCAATCGGAAACGAGGTGGCGTAGTGCAGGGGAAACAGCTTCCGCGGCGGGATGCGGATCACGTGCAGCCCCGCCGACTCCAGGGCGCCCGAGAATAGCCGCTGGTACGGGTTCGAGTCGAGATTGTATGGAAAATGTCCTACAGTGATCTTGCCCATTGCCATGTCGCCGCTCACGTTCCCTTCAGCGCGTGCTTCACACCACAGAGCGTCGCAAACAGGTGCGCGCGCCATGGTGTTGGCGGGAGCCCAAATCGGGGAACCGCCATAGCATCCGGACCGGGCACCCGAGCAGGAACGTTCATCAAACCCACGCGGTAATTGCACTCGGCGGCCAGAGTCATAGTTTCCTGATCCACTTCCGCAGGCCCGCCGTAAGGGTATACGATTACTTCCGGCGCCTGGCCAAGCCGCGCCGCCAGCATCGCACGCGACCGCTGCAGTTCTTCTCGCTTCTGGTCGTCAGGCAACAGGCTCAAAATTCGGTGGGACCACGTGTGCGAAGCAATCACGTGTCCGGCAGCCTGGAGGCTGCGTACCATCGGCCAGTCCATCGGGCTGAAGCGCTCCGGATGAACCGTTTCGCGGTGATAAGGCAGAGCATTGCATTCACAAAGAGTGCGGACCAACCTATATACGTCGGCGATCTTATGGCTGACCACATGATCCTTAATGGCCGCGCCTATGGCATTGATGTTGTCAGCCCCGATGGCCACGGGTTGTCCGTAATGGTCCATGGGCAACCTCAGCGAGCGACCAACAGATTGCTGAAGGATCAGGTAGATGTGATCCCGCCACACGTGCGGAATATCGCCCTCGATGAGCCCAGGACAAACGGCAAATATTGCCGTAAGATTCCTTCGTGACAGGATTGGGGCAATTGTGCTGTAGGCATTGAGCATGCCGTCGTCAAAGGTCAGTATCCATCCCTCTGAGGCTTCCTGCCCGATCATCCGTGCCGGCAGAATCGGATAGTGCCGGGCCAGATAAGCTACCTGCGATTCAAAAACCTCTATCGTGCAGTCAACCCTGTAGGCAAATCCTTTCGACATCTCTCCGGCCGCCAGGACGTTGTGGTAGGAGAGGATCCCGGATCTCCTTCCCCATAGCGCCGCCCACAAGGCAGCTAGACCACTGTAGTAGATCGTGATCAGAAGGATGTCCCGAATGATCCACCGAAGCCTGCGCATCGCACTCCTTTGCCTTAACGAAGGCGCGGCGCAAAATCCAGTTTGTAGGTCAGCGCATTGCTGCGTTGGCCGATGATCTTGGCCGGTACGCCGCCCACGATGGCCAGCGGCGGAACGTCTTTGGTGACGACCGCCCCGGCCGCCACCACGGCTCCGCGCCCAATGGTCACTCCCGGTAAAATGGTCACGCGTGAGGCGATCCAGACATGATCCTCGATGGTGACCGGCCCTGCTTTTGTCGCATGCGAGTCGCTATTGGGATCATGCTCGAGGGTCCAGATATGCGTGTGCGTTCCGATATCCACGTCGTTGCCGATCCGCAGCGGACAGTCGCGCCCATCCAGAATGCAGTGAGCGTTTATGGCGGCCCGCTCGCCGATGAAGATATTCTGCGGGTTCATCAAATGCACGTGCATGCACATGAACGCCTTGGGTTCGAACGCCCCCAGCAGCCGCTGCAGCCAGAACCGGCGCCAACGGCGAGACGGGGTGTGACTGACCCAGACGTTGTAGACATCCCTACAGAGTTTCGTAAGCCGCACGTTCATGAGCTAATCTCTGAGCACCCGCCGGACGCGCGCCCCCAGACGCACAATGATCTCATAGGGGATTGTTCCGGCCATCTTCGCCAGATTCTCCACCGAATTCGGCGCTGCACGATCCGACGAGATCACCTCCACCTCGTCACCGACCGCCGCGCCGGCTATGCCGCTCAAGTCGATGATCGTCTGGTCCATCGATACACGACCGATGACCCGCGCATATTGACCGCGAATGCCCATGCAGGCACGGTTGGAAAAACTCCGCAGATACCCGTCGGCGTAACCGATGGGCGCCAGACCGATACGTCCTGTCGCGGGCATGGCGTATGTCAAGCCGTATCCACAACGCGTACCCGCATCGACTTCTTTGACCTGCATCAGCCGGGCCGTCACCCGCAGCGCCGGCCGCAGCGATTCCTGACCGGGACAATCGTCGCCTGTTCGATATCCGTAGATCGCCAGCCCCGGACGCACCATATCCAGATGCGAGGCAGGAAAGCCCAGCGTGGCAGCCGAATTGGCCGCGTGGCAGATCAAGGTTTCGGCGCCGTTGCAGGCCTTGGCGCACTGCTTCAACAAGTCCAGTTGCATGGCGGTATATGCCCAATCGCCTTCATCGGCCAGGGGCAGATGCGTGTAAAGCCCCTCCAGTCGCACCGCGGGATGAGAGGTTGCCGCCGTCAGGACGTGCTCAAACTGCCCTGGCAAAACCCCGCTGCGACCCATGCCCGTATCGATCTTGACATGTACGCGCCCTCTTCTGCCTACTGACGCTGCGGCTTTTGCGACAGCCGCCACCTCGGCGGAACTGACTACACTGATCGTAACATCGTGCCGCACCAATTCCGCCAGAGTCGATTCAGCCTGCCCTTCCTCCATGACGCCAGGAGTAAAGAACACCAGCAGCGGTACGTCGGTGGCAATGCGGCGCACGTCAAGGGCCTCATCGGCCGTAGCCACCGCCAGTGCATCCACGTGGGGCAGAATCACCGGCAGCAGAATGTCCATGCCATGCCCGTAGCAGTCCGCCTTGACGACGCCACAGAGCTTGACGCCGCTGCGCAGGGAAGCGCGGACCGTCTGAAGATTGGCGACCAGGCTGGAGGCGGCGATCTGTGCGGTCAAACAGGTATTCATGCCTATCTCAACGGCTCGGACCTATCCCGCTCGCCAGGCGAGGGGGCAGGAAGCCTCGGAAGAAATCGGCCATCGTCTCACCCCAGACGTCCCAGTTCAGCCGTCGCTCATACTCATCGCGTGACGAGACTCGCATGGCCTGAAGGCGGACGGGATCGTTCCACAGATCCGCGATGACCTTGGCGTAGGCGTCCCCCCGGGCCGACAGGGGCAATCGAAAGCCGTTTAGGCCGTCGGTGATCACGCCCGAGACGCCTCCGACGTCTGTGCCGATGGCGGGCAGACCAAATGCATTGCCCTCAGCGTAGACGATGCCGTAAGCCTCCGACCGCGTCGGCACCACCAGAAAATCCGATTGTATCAGCAGGGCGGCCAGTTCGCGGCAGCCGGTTGGTTCCGTCTTGTCCAGGAAGGGGATGACCTTGATGTCTCGGCCGACGATCGCCTCCGGCGGCGGCGTGCAACCGACGATGGTCAGTTGAGCCCGGATGCCCATGGCACCAAGCCGGTCGAAAGCTTCAACCAAGATATCGCCCCCTTTGCGCTGCCAATCGACGCCGACAAAAATCATGCGGCAGCAGTTTCCTTGGCGGCGATCAAGAACCGCTTGGCGCGACGGGACATACTCTGGTTCGATGTTGGCCGCCATCGGAGCCAGAACAACTCTCGCGGCATCGGCGCCGTAGTTGTGTACCAGCGACTGGCGGGCCCAGTCGCTGGCCACGGCGATGCCTGCACAACGGCTAACCGCGTTGCGGACCAGTTGCGAAGCCTGCCGCATATTTCGTCGGGGGCGGTTGGTTGTGCCCCGGTACCATCCCATGCGCATGGAGTCCAGCGGCGTCATGTCCCGATACATGAACAACGGCAAGGGGCTGCTAACGTCAGCCAAGAGCGGCGCCGCTTCGAACAGGCCCAGCACCAGGTCAGGTTGGACTCGATCGATCTGCTCGTCCAGCCCTGCGGCACAACGCCTGTTGTATTGGGGCGTAAATGCGTAAACGATTTTCTTGCCGACCAAGGCTCGTTCGAGTTTCCATAGCGCACGTCTAACCAGCGGAGGTGACACCTTTGGGATGGGCCCCAGGTCTATGGTCTCACCGCAGTGCCTCCAGAGAGCCTGCGCCATTCGGAAAGGCGTTCCACTGGCGCTGACCTTGTCGGCCAGACCGCATGTGGCAATGATACCTATGCGTATCCTGCTCATCGTCGCTGCGAGCCTTAGTCCCGCACGAAGTCCTCTCGCTGATCGAGAATCGCCTGGCAGACGAAGTCCAGGTCGGCCATCCGCCCCGGCAGCAGATCGTCCAGCGATTTGATCTCGTAGCCCCTGCAGTCGAGATAACGCTTCTCCCGAACCAGCGGAATGTGGTGCTGGTACTTGAAGAACCGCACCAGCACATACTTCAGTGCCAGCTCGCGCATGTCCGGGGTGTATTGGCCGGGCAGTTCAGCGGCCCGGGCAATTATCGTCTCGTAGGCCGCAAAAGATTCCACGTCAAAGGTGAATCCTTTGCCCCGGTAGTGCGCCTGCGACACGGGGATCACCGGTTTGCCCAGCGCCGCCATCTCCAACCCGGCCGTCGAGGTGTGGGCGATGCCCACATCGACGGCCTTCATCAAGCTCATCGGATTCATGTGGACTCCGGCGGGCAGGATCGTGACGTTGGCGGGCAGTTTCGGGAACTGCCGGCGAATTTCCTCGCCCACAAACAGCTTGGTCCCGCGCATGACTTCGGCCGGATGAGGCTTGACGATCAGGTGCAGATTGGGATGGCGCGACACGATCTCGATGGTCTTGGCAACCCATTCCAGCGTGTTGCTGAAGACCAGGTCGCGTCCGACGGCCGCGGCGTCCCACACCAGGTTGCTCACCAGCAGCAAGGCGGTCTTTTCCGACGCAATGCCCAGCGCCGCCCGCAACTGCACCGGGTCCGATGGCGGAGCGTCGGAGTACTTGCAGGACTCTTTGGCGAAGGTCTCGCGGCTGGCCAGATAGTCCAACGCCTCCTGGCGCTGGGGCGGGGTCATCGGCCGGTTCTTCCATCGGCCATTCCAGGCCGGGCCGATGTCGCCATTCTGGGGGCTCGAGTCCCAATTGAACTGGAAGCGGTTGGGCCCGGGCTGGCGGTCGTAGGCCGCCACTCGGACGCCGCGTTTGAGAAAGACCGAAAGCGCGGGCTCCCAGGAGGTGTAAATCCCGTGGCTCATCAGCGCTGCATGGATGGGTCCTTCGTCCGCAAGTCGCTGCGCCGCGTGCTTGGTAATCAGCGCCGAAACGACGTACTGTCGCAGGACGTCGATGTCCGCGGCGGTGGAATCAAGAGACGCTCTACGGAAATGCCTCATCGCCACCATCATGGCAGGACGTCCTACGGGCACGCCCTCATATTCAAACTGCAGCGCGTTGTCGGCAGTAACGCTCATGGCCACTTGCCGGTACCGCTCGAGGCTGGCGGGGTCTACCAACTCGCTGATCAGCCGCACAGTCAAGGGCAGGCCTTGCGTCATACGGCGGCGGTTGTCCATGCATCGCCGGCAGAAGCTTTCCTTGTTGGCCATGGTATCGGCCACCGTCAGTTCGCACAGGGGAAATACAAAGTCGTCGAAGATCATTTCGACGCGCGCCCCCCGGGCATTGAGCGCCAGTGCCAGCGGCACTTCGAAGTTGGTCAAATACATGTTGCCGATCATCGACATGTACACGACGCGCGGCCCTTGCGGGTGGGCGGCGAAGCGACTTATATCCGTCGTACGCCGCATGACCTCCCTCCAGGCCGCGTGCCTGCCGGAATAAATCCAGTGCTTGTGCAGCTTCGCCACCGGCGAGCGAAACGGCCCTAAGAACCGTCCAATACCTTTGCTCATGAAAATATCCTGTTCAGGAACTGGCGGGGCTTTGTTGCGGCCGCACCATCTCCGGCGGATGCTTTGCCAGGATCCATTCAGCCATGTCCCACTGCTGCTGGTTGTCGATGTCGATGGCGTAGCATCGGTCGATGACCAGGGGCAGGATGCGGTCACCCGAAAGCGAGCGCTTGTCCAGCACCGTCTGGCGGCGGAAGACGTCCAGATGCCCTGTCTGCCAGAAGGTGGCGGGCAGGCTCTGGCGCGGTTGATTGTACGGCTCGGCCAGGTCGCAGCTCAGCAGCGGTTCCATGTGGTCGCCCACCAGGCGCCACATCTTATAGGGGTTCTCGCCCGATGGCGTCACCGTTCGCACGCAATCGGCGGCCGGGTCTTCCAGCAGTTTGACGACGGCCTCATCCACGCAGCCCAGCGGCCGAAACGGCGAGGTCGGCCTCAGTTGCACCAGGATGTCCGGTTCGTAGCCTTCGGCGTCTTTGAGGGCGCGCAGGGCGTGCTCGAAGACCGGCCAATCGGTGGTCCGGTCCTGGGCCAGGTCGGCCGGGCGGAGGAAGGGAACTTCTGCGCCGCACTGACGAGCAACGGCGGCGATCTCTTCACTGTCGGTCGAGACGATGGTGCGCGTGACGAGCTTCGACTTCAGGCCGGCCGCGACGCTGTAGGCGATCAGCGGAAATCCCGCCAGCGGCTTGATGTTCTTGCCCGGAAGGCCCTTGGACCCGCCGCGGGCGGGGATCAGGGCCAGCACCTCTGTGCGGCGGTTCACCATGCGCTCCAACCCCCGTCGCAGACGAGATTCGAGCCGGTCATGTATGATGAGGCGTCGGAAATCAGGAACGCCAGCGCCCCGCAATATTCGTCTTTGCGGGCCATGCGGCCCATCGGCGTGCGCGAGCTGTATCGCCGCACGAACTCCTCAGCGTGGTTGTTGTACACTCCGCCGATGGTCAGCGTGTTGGTGCGGATGCCCTTGAGCCCATAGTACGTCGCGAGGTACTTCGTGAAGCCGAACACCGCGCTCTTGGTCACGGTGTACGTGACGGGCTTGTAGTTGACCGGCTTGGACGGATCGTCGCTCTCGTAGAGCCGCTGGTCGGGCCCGCACATGCCGTAGGTGCTGGAGATATTGATGATCGTCCCCGCGCCCTGCGATAGCATGTGCGGCACCACCGCTTGCGTGCATAGAAACATGCCCGTCAGGTTCACGTCCAGCGACTGCTGCCAGACCTCCAGGGGGAGATTCTCGAAGGCGCTGGTGTGCTTGCCGGCATTGCCCGGATCAAATTTTGGATCCAACGCCGCGTTGTTGACAAGGCTGTCGATGCGCCCGAACGCGTCGAGCACGGCGGCCACCATCGCCCTGACGCTGTCGGGGTCGACGATGTCAACGGTCACGGCTATCGAGCCGGGCACTTTCTTGGCCAGTGCGGCGGCGCGGTCGCTGTTGGCGTCGGCCACCGCCACGCGGGCGCCCATATCGGACAGCGCGGCGGCGTACTCGCTGCCGAGCATGCCGGCCCCGCCGGTGATGATCACGCTTTTGCCCGCAACGTCGAAGCGATTCTTAGACATGCACGTCTCTCCTCTGTTGTGCGGCCTCTTTGACAGCCAAGGCGATCTTCAGCGCCGCAATGCCGTCGTCCAGACCGCAGCGGGGGCTCTGGGCGCCATCGATGCATAGCAGAAAATGCTTCATTTCGTCGAGGAACATCGTGTTTCGCTCGAAGCCTTCTGGGACGGCATGCGTCGTCCAGCTCTGGGGTCCTGCGCGATACAACCGCGCCGTGCCATCCGCGTTGTCCCAAGCCAGCGTGCCCTCGCGCCCGACGATCGTCAGCCAGTGCGCGGTCGGCCGCTGGAGATAGTCCAGGTATACACTCGCCACGGCCCCGCCGGCGAAACGCAGCGACGCCATACAGACGTCCTCGGTATCGGTATCAAGCACGTCGGATCGCGCCGAAGCTGCAACCGATTCCACTTCGCCCAGCATCCAGTGCAGATAATTGAACGGGTGGCACAGGGTCAGCGTAACGCCGCCGCCCAGGTCGGCCCGCGCGCTGTAGCTGTCGCGGTAGTCTTCCCACGGATGCCACTGCGGCAGATACTCGCCCCAATGCGCCTGGGCCGACACCACCGCGCCGATCGCGCCGTCCTTGAGCCATGCCCGGAGTTGGATCAGACCGGGGTGGAACAGAAACTGAAAGCCGACCAGCACGGCCAGTCGATTGGCCCGCACGACCTGCGACAACGCGTCGACCCCTTCCGGCGAATGCGAGAGGGGCTTTTCAATCAACAGATGGCAGCCCGCCTGGGCCGCCTGAAGCGCCACGGGAAGATGCAGTGAAGTGGGGTTGCTGACGATGACCGCCTGCGGACGCTTGGCAAGGCCTGCGGCCAGGTCGTGTACCGTCGGCAGGGCAGACAATTCATCGTCGGCCATCGTGCTCTTGCCGCTACGGTAGAGCACGATGTTGCGATGTCCCAGCGACTGGAGATTCCGCAGATGGCGCCGGCCGATGCTGCCCAGGCCGGCAATCAGGATAGGGCGTGTGGGATCAGGCAAATTAGGTTCCGGGAGTCTCGGCGGCGGCCTTGGGCTGCGTGTGCAGCGCCGTCAGGATCAGTTCGCACACTTCTCGCACGGCGCCGTGGCCTCCCAGGCGGGTGCAGACGTACATGACCTGCGTGGCGGTCTTGCCCGGCGCATCGGCGGGGCAGGCGGAAAGCCCCGCCTGGGCGAGCACCGCCTGATCGTTGACATCGTCGCCTACGTAAGCGAGCTGCGGCCAATCCAGCCCGTGCTGCGCCAGCAGCGCTGCGACGGCAGTGACTTTATCCTTGACGCCCAGCAGGCAGTCTTCGATCTGGAGCTTTCGCGCGCGGGCGGCCACAATGGGGCTGTTCTCGCTGGTGCAGATCGCCACGGCGATTCCGGCCTTGCGCAGCAGCAGCAGGCCCATGGCATCGCGGGTATCGAATCGTTTGAGCTCTTCGCCTTGGGCGGAGTAGTACATCCCGCCGTCGGTGAGCGTACCGTCCACATCGACGCAGATGAGCTTCACGCGCCGCGAGGCTGCTTCGAGATCCGCCGCCGAGGCCTTGCTCATGCCCGGGCCTCGCCCGACGAACGGTTCCACTTGAGCTTCTTGCGCTGGGGCAGCTCGATCGGGGCGATATCCACCGGCCGCCGCTGAAGGGCGTCGGCGATCTGGCGGTTGTTTCGTACGACCCTTCGCATGCCGTCGGGCTCGAGGCTGGCGGCGTGATCGGTGCCCTTCCACGTCCGGTCGAGAGTGAAGTGCCGCTCAACCCAATCGGCCCCGAGCGTGAACGCCGCGATATCGGCGCCGATACCGTTGTGGTGCCCGCTGTAGCCGATGGCCTTGACCGTGCCGCCGTACGTCTCGATGAGGCGTTGGATCTCCTGCAGGTACAGGTTCTCAAATGGAACCGGATAGCCGGACGTGCAGTGGTAGACCACGGTATCCTTGAGACGATCGTGACGGTTGATGAAATCGACGATGTGCTCTTCTTCCTTGCGCGTCGTCATGCCCAGGGCGATGTGGATCTCGCCGCTGTACTCCTGGCACAGCATCGCCAACAGATCGTCCCAGGTGTTGCAGGCCGAGGGCACCTTGATGAGCTTGGGATCCAGCGAGATGATCTCCCGCGCGCTGGTCAGGTCCCAGACGCTGGAGGAATAGATCACGCCATAGCTTTCGCAGACGGCCTTGAGGTCGCGATGGATCGCCACGTCGAACTCGAGGAACTCGCGATGCTTGCCATACGTGTCGCCATAGCTGTTGGCGGGGTTGGGGTGCGGGGCGTTGTATTCCTGAGGCGTCAGACATTCCTTGATGCATCGCTTCTGGAACTTCACGACATCGACCTTGCAGAACTGGGCGGCCATCATGATCATCTCTTTGGCCGTCTCGACGCTGCCGCGATGATTCCCCCCGATCTCTGCCACAACCTTCGGAATACGTTTTTGTACCGTCATGGGTGCCCTTCCTTCGCTCCATGTGGAGATTAAGATACCGCCAACGCGCTTTCCACGAGTTCACAGATGACGTGATAAATAACCGTCGAGACTTCCTGCACGCGCGGGGTCTGGTCGGACGGAACGTCCAGCAGGATGTCCGCCAGGGCGGCGGACTGACCGCCGCCGCGGCCGGTCAGGGCGATCGTCGTCAGGCCCATCGCCTTGGCCTGCTTCATCGCGGCGATCACGCTCGGGGCGTTGCCCGAGGTGCTCAGAGCGATGGCCACGTCGCCGCTCTTGGCGTTGGCCTCGAGCTGCCGCGCGAACACGCTCTGATAGCCGAAATCATTGGCCAACGCCGTCAGGACCGAGCTGTTGACCGTCAGCGCCTCGGCCTTGAGGGCGCGGCGGTTCTTGAGGAACCGCCCCACCAGCTCGCCGGCCATGTGCTGGGCGTCGGCGGCCGATCCGCCGTTGCCGAACAGGAACACGCCGCCGCCGCTGCGATAGGCGGCGATGATGGCGTCGGCAGCCGCGGCGATGCGCGTGGCCAAGTGCTCCGGCGTCAGGCGAGCCAGAGCAGCGGACTCTTCAAACCGCTGTCGGATTATTCGTTCATCGCAGTTCACGTGTGGTTGCGTCTGGATAGACTCCGTCCCCGTCGGGCGCACCCGAAAGCTCTTGTCTACCGCGTCCAGGCGGGGGATACCTGCATTCATTCCGCCGGGAAGCGGCAAAAGTTCGGCTATCCGTGAAATACTTTCCTGTCGAAATCCGTACTTGATTGTAACATCGGCACTTCCGTCGACAAACTGAACCCGATTCGCAACAAGGATGAGAGGTATCCCGAGGCCGTGGAGAAGCCTCCAGAGTCCATGCACTATGGGGGAAACGGCAAACCAATGAAGACCACCATCGACCGTTTCTTGCACAGGAATCTTCCTCTTCTGGGCTGTGCATGGCGTCGTCGGCCACGGCGGGGATAGCCGACCATGTTGCGGCCGTAACGGCAGACAGTTCGATGGTCTGTTGGCGCGTTGAGGAAACCAACTGGCCTCACATCGTCGGGGTGGTGGACGGCCCCGCATCACCGGGGCAGATCGGAGTCTTCGGAAGCCTCTGCGACCGGACCTGTCCAGGACACGGCCGCAGGCGGGGTGTTCGGCGGCTTTCTATCGCCATTGCCGCCCGACAGTCCGATCTTGCGACGAATGCCGTCAGCTATGCCGCCGAATCGCTTCTTGTCTTCCTTGTCAAAGCCGACCCACCAGCACAGGGGAATCCACGCCAAGACGACCATGGCGGCGCAGGCCAGCAGCGGCACAAGCGTCTGGGGATTCACGGTCAGGCGAAGACCAACCGCCACGGCCGACAGAACCAGCAGCACCCACAGCGGCTGCGCATAGGCCTGTCGAAAGTACTCCCGCACCGGAAGCCCTGCCACCCTTGCGGTATGGACGGCGATGATCGGCCGCATGATGTACTGCATCACCACTGTCGGGACAATGACGCCAAGGGGCCCCAGCGGCGTAAAGCCGGCCAGGAAGACCGAAGCTAGAATATTGATGATCCCTGAGACGGTGCTGAGCTTGGTCGCGAAGCCCAGCCGATTCATACCTATCAGGACTGCCCACTGCGTTCCGCCGGCATAGTTGCCAAGGTAGACCAGCGACCAACCAACCATGAACCAGGCAGCGACATGATAGTCATCACCGAGTTTTCCCCCCATCCACACTCTCATGATCGGATCGGCAAAGACGCCGAGCATCACGCAGGTGGCTATGCCCATCAGAAACGTGTATTTGGTGCCGCGCACCAGCAGCGCGTGCAGCCGTTCCTTGTGGCCGATGGAATGGTACCGAGTGGCCAGCGTATCCAACTGATTGCGGAACCCGCCGATAACCTGCTCAGCCATCATCGGCAGCGACATTCCCGGGGTATACAGCGTTACGCCCGCCGGAGAAAAGAAATACGAGATGACGATCGGGTCACTGCGGACGCTGATGAATCGCATCAGGTTGAAGATGAACATTTTTCCCCCGAGGGAGAACAGTTCACCGAAAGCATCTCGCCGGACGTAGACCGGGCTGATCCGCATGGCCGGCCAGATGTGCCAAGCCGCCCACGCCCGCACCAGCGTCATGGCGACCAGGATGCCCGCCGAAATCAGCGCGTAAGCCATCAGGCCAGCATGCGTGACGCTCAGGATCGGAAACAGCAGCGCCGCCGTCAAAATCACATCAACGATGCCGATGCCATTGCGAATATCAAAGCGGTTGTTGCTGACGATCGTGGAATTGAACACGGGGTTGACGAAAGACAGCACCATCGACGTGCTGCCGTAGACTCGCAAGAGGAAGAGGGCCTGGTCCCACAGCGCCGCCGGCACATTGAATGCCCGGGCGATCTGCGGCGCCAGCACCACCACCAGTCCGCCCAGGAACACTCCCAGCGACAGATAGATCAGCATCGCCGTGCTGGCAACTTCGTTATAGCGGCGGTAATTCTTGACCGCGACATGCACCGCCAGCGTGCGGCTCAGGGCCGCCCGAAGACCCAAATCCACCAGTTCGCTAAACCCGATTAGAACCCCCACCAAGGCCACTATTCCATAACCGTCCTTGCCCAGTTCCCCGACCAGGAACGGGAGCAAGAACATATGCATCAAGCCCCTCGTGCCTTGATATATCCATGAACTGGCGGTATTGACGCCGATCCGTTTGGCTGTACTCACGGCCTCACCTTGAAACTGCTTTCCCACACATTATTTGCAAGTATTGCCGTATTGCCCCGACTGTTCCCCATATTCTTCTCCAAATCAAGTGGCGCTTATAGGGGTTCAGTGTCAAAACGGCCTTGAGATATTGCCGGACGATACTCAAACAGGAACCCGCCAGCATCTTGAGCATTCGGAAGCGCCCGGGGCGGGCTGAATCATAAAATTCCATGGCCGATTGCCTTCCGCGATCAAAAGCGCTGCGCCTGAAGTACCGCCAATTCGCTCGAGAACCCGAGATATGCTGCACTTTCACATCAGGGTCGTAGATCACCGTGCCCCCACGTGCCAGCACCGCGCGGATTGCGGCGTCCTCTTCCCCTGCAAAAAGCGTTTTGCCGGTGCGGCCCATCGCAGGGCTGAACCCCCCAATCTCTTCAAGTGCGGCCTTTCGGAAGGCAAGGTTAAGACCGAAGATCCCAGAAGTAACGGGCTTGCGAACAGGGCCTAGGTCCACTCGCGACAGCCAGATCTCAAATTTCGGCCCCATCCAGACAGGGGCAGGTCCATCGAGAAGCAGATCGGCCCGTCCGCCAATAATATCGGCACGCGTTTCATTGAAAGACGTATCGAGGTTGCGCAACCAGTGTCGATCGAGCAACACGTCGTCATCGAGAAATGCAACGATATCGCCCTTCGATTCGGCGATACCCCGATTTCGTGCATGCGAGAGCCCTTGCTGGGGCTCAAGCACATAACGTACATGCGGATCGGACATGAAAGGCTCGATCACCTTGGCGGTGTCATCGCGCGAGTTGTTGTCCACCACGATCAGTTCGTAGTCCAAAGCTTGCATCGCTTCCTGTGCAAGAAAACTCTCCACCGCCTGGCGAAGCAATGGGGCCCGATTAAATGTACAGATCACGACCGAGATCATTGCGCGAACCTTAAAAAAGACCGTTCCGATTGTAACAGAGCGTCTTGGCGATACACTACCATTTTCAACCGTACCCCTCGTGTTGCCCAAATCGCTTGAAAGGTTTCCCAAAGCTTGATCCTATTTTGTCCGACTAATATAGTTATTGATCTCAATCCGACGCGGAGCGCTCCATGGGTATCTTGTCGAAGGAAGTCCCCGTAACCCCCCCGCTTGCCAGCCAGAAGCGTTGCCGGATCTATCTCTATCATGGCTCGGGATGGGGCAATGCCGGCGACAGCGCCCAGATGCTTTGCGCCCTGGAACGCCTGGAGCGAATGATACCCGATGCCGAAGTGGTGGTGGCGAAAGTCTACGCTGTTGACGATACGCAGCTCTATCGCGACCGCCCCATCGGCATCGGAATAAGCCCGTTTCTGCACAAGCCCCTGCCGCCGATCATACGGTCGGTGATGGCTTTATGGCGCCGTATCCCGCTGCTGGGGCGGCTTCATTCTGTTGTCATGTGGCATGTGCTGTCGTCTCGTGGGCGGAGGCTGGTATGGGCTGCCGCTATCGCCCGCCGCACCGGACGGGTCCCGCTCCTGAATGCCAAGGGGCGGGAGTTCGTGCGGCTTATCGCTTCCAGCGACGCCGTGTATTGTTCCGGAGGCGGCAACCTTAACGACAAATGGCTGACGAGCGAGTTGGTGCCCCGGTGTACCCTGTATCGCGTCGCGCACGCCTTGCGAAAACCCCTGATCGTCTCGGGGCAGGGTATCGGCCCGCTGAAAAGCCGCAAGGGCGAGGCCCTACTGGCCAGGAGCATGCGCTGGGCCAGGATCATCGGTTGCCGGGACTTCTCCGAGTCGCGCGACCTGCTGCTGAAGCTGGGGCTGGAACAAAGCAAGCCTGTATCGCTGGGAGATGACGCTACGGACCTGCGAGTCTCCCCCCCTCAACGCATCCGGGAGATTCTCCAGGCCGAAGCCGTCACCGACGATGGCAAGCCTCTGGTTGCAGTTCACGTGCGCTTGCATACGTTTCCGCAGGATTTTCGAAAGCATGAGTCGGTGACGCGCTATGTGCAGACGCTCGATGCCATGATCGAGGAACTGGATTGCCGGCTGCTCTTTATTCCCATCACCTACGCCAGGGCCAAAGCCTATGACCAGGATATGGGCGACGCTTTTGAGATCTTCACGCGGCTGAAAAACAGGAACAGATGTCATTTCATCTGCCGCGAAGCGTACAGCCCTCCAGACATGAAGGGCGTCGTCGCCGCCTGCAAGCTCGTTGTCGCTTTCAGTTATCACGCGTGGGTGTTCGGGATGACCTCCGGCGTGCCGGCATTGGGATTGTTCTTCGGCGACTATTTCCGCCTCAAGGCCGAAGGCTTCTTCGCCTGGTACGACCGCCGGCAGTGGGCGATCAACATCCAGTCAATCCAAAAGGAATCCTTTCTGGAGATGATCAGAGAGATCATGGGCAACTACGATTGTCACCGTCGTCACCTGCTCGATGTGACGCAGGAAATGAGCCGATCCGTGCAGATGCCGGCGCAGATGCTTCGTGACGCCTTACAGCAGGACGGCAGCCCCGCGGGTTGCTGACTCGGCCTCGTCAACGGCGTCCGACGAGCCTCTTAACGCCCTTTCGTGCCAAGCTGGCCATCCTACGCATCTTCTTGTGCGCCCAATACAACCGGTTGTGCAGCAGAATCCACGGGCGCATCGCTCGCAAGAAACGATCCAGAGTTGGATCATCCTGATACCGGTAGAACATCTTCCGGCTGCGCCGCTTGAGTTGCATGCGCAGCCGCTGGATCAACCGGTTGAACAACGGCAGCGAAGTGCGGGAGGGCGCCACGCGCTTCCTAGGCATCCACTGCTTCCTGCGACGTGCCAAGTAGAGCCGGTATGCCAATCCCTGGCGCCTATGGCGCAGCCCACCGGCCTGAGACTCAATCACCCTCTCCACTTCAATGGGCGAGACATTCAGGGCGCCTTTTCCCGCGGCGACCACGATCCGCTCCAGCAGTTCCGGGTTGCGACAAATCACGATATTCGTGCCCCGATCGTCCTGCGCGTATTCAGGCAGCCAAGCGTCTCCAACGGAGACGTCGGCTGTCTCTGACAAAACGTCATCACAGCAATCGCAGGCGTCCAGCATGAAGAAGTTCAGGCTCCAATTGCCGCCGACAACATCTAAGGAACGAATCTCTCTGGAGAGCGTCTCTTGCCCTTGGCATGTCTTGACCTCGAAGGCATAGTCCCAGGCATTCCTCCCGGGAATGGACTTTCGGAAATCCACCGTCTTGATGGCATCATCGCAAACCCCGCAGGTTCGCGAAAGATACTGAGCGAACTGGCGAGTCTTCAGATGCCCGCAGAACAGACCGATGGTATAGGCGATACGCTTGTTCAAGATTGGATCGGCCAAGCATGCCAATCGGATCGCCTTGACAAAGCAGGGCAAGCCCACAAACACCACTCGCTCTGATCCGGATCGTATCCGTGGGATCACCTGCGACAACTCAACTGGATAGTAGCGGCTCTTGCGGCACTGCTCTATCTCCTCGGCCGTGCGAATAATCTTGTACTCAAACAGGCGGTCCGGCGATGGGCCTGGGCCGACACATACCGCGGCGTCAACAGCCTTGCTCTTGAGAAGATCCTGGACCAGCCATGTTATGATCCCGCCCGACGTTGAGGCCGCTCGCTGCGCCTCGTCAGCTACGGCCCCTGCAAACGATCTGATGAAATATCCCGTCTCGCGACGGTGTTGAATCCCCGGGACACTTCCGAAGAGACGGCGGGCAATCGTGTCCTCGTCTTCGCCTTGATCTCCGAATGGACAAACCGCAAGGCCTTGGAGATTGCGGGCCTGGCTTGGGGCGTCCTTGCCGGATGCACGAGCCGCATAACTGCCGAATGCGTCGCAACCGATCTGCCAATGTTCGGGAAACATCCCGGCACAGAGTCCGCACCCGACGCACGCGTGCGCTTCAACACGGCTCAAGACACTGTCGGCGCTCTTATCAAGACCCATTCTGTGTTCTTTATTTCACGAACGTCATGCGCATCAAATCGGCAGATACGAGCAGTTTAACATATGCACCTGTTTTAAAAGGACCATATTCCAGTCAGGGGATCAGGAAATCATCGGTGCTGGAGGCAGGCTTCTCCGTTCCTGCCAAAGCCCCGCCGTGCCCCGTCGGAAGCCACATGTTGTCCGTTCCGTCGGACGAGATGAGAGGCGAAGTGGTCCACTTGACAGAACTGTCGGAATAAAGAACATTCTGCCCGGCACCGTGGTTGGAGGAATTTGCAGTTGCCGCCTTGCCGCTTGCCTCCATCCTGTAATACGTGGTGCCACCAATAGTCCCCGTGCTGCCTTTGAATGTGGTCAGTGGGTTCTTGTCAGCGCATATGGGGCGCGACTCCCCCATCCGACTCAGGCGGTTCTGGTTTGCGGTAACCTGAGTCTGATGCTGGTAGGAATAGCTGACATTATTATAGGAGGCGAACCCCACCTGCGTCGAAAGCGTAAGCGGATCGGGAACCGCAGTGCTGACGCTGGGACAGACAAACGCTGCTGGGTTGGCATAGTTGAGGGCCTTGACCCCTGTGCCACTGGGAATGTACATCAGCATAAACATCGGACGAGTGCCGTCAAGGATATCCACTGCTGTCGGAGAGTTACTGTAGTAGCCGATCGCGCGCCACCAGATGCTGGTTGAATCCAGGGCTGGAAAATTATCTGCGTTGTCGGCGGCGTATTCGTGGCAGGCTTTGCCGACAGCTTTGAGATTCGACATGCACTTGGCCCGCCGGCTGGACTCCATTACTCCCACGAACACCGGCACGAGGATGGCCACCAGGACGGCCAGGATGGCCATCACCACCAGCAGTTCGATCAGCGTAAAGGCCCGACGGTTCATTGCATCCTCGCTTTCACGTCTCAAGGGACCAGAAAGACATCATCGGCGCTCTGGGGCAGTTCATCCACGGTCAGAGCGCCGGTCAATTTATTGGACGGATCCCAGATGGTGTTGTTGTCCGGGCCGATGGCCACCGATGATGTCCTGCTGACGGAGGTGTCGGCGCGCAGGATGTTCTGCTCGCCGCCGCCGTGATTGGTCGACAGCGCCCCGTGGTTGGCGGTTGTGGGGTCCATCCTGTACCACTTGCCCCCCGCGGCATTGTCGCCGGTCACCGTCCCGTGCGCCGTCAGCGGGCTCTTGTCAGCCAGCACTACCTTATCCTTGCTCGTCAGCAATCCCAGCAGGAACCCCGTCGTGCCGGTCTTGATCTGGTGCTGGTAGGAATATGAGATGTTCCTGTAAGAGTTGAATCCCACCTGGTTGGGCAGGTCCATCGGATCCGGCGAGGCCCCGCTGGCGCCGGGGCAGACGAAGGCCCCTGGCACTGCGTAGTTCACGCTGCGGGCAGCGGCGTTGTCGGGCACCGCCATCAGCATGAACAGCGGGCGAGTCGCATCGGCCACGTCGAGCGTGGCCGGATCGTTGTTATTGTGGCCGATCTTCCCGTAAGCGTTGCCGGGGGCAACAGATTCGATCGAGGGAAAGCGGGATTTGTTCGCATGGGCGAACTGGTGCAGAGCCCCGCCGATGACCCGAAGGTTTGACGCGCATTTGGTCTTGTTGGCCTCACTCATCGAATTGCCGATCACGGGAACCAGGATGCCCACCAGCAAGGCGATAATCGCTATGACGATCAACAACTCGACGAGGGTAAAGGCATGGCGGCGGTTCATCACGTCCATCTCCTGTTGCTGCGTCGGCACTCGGTCCCTGGCAGGCTCCTGCGCGTGGCCCCGTCCGGACATATTGTAACGTCGGCGGGACTGCGTTGCCATATCATCTCTTCCGCCAAGGGATTTCACCGCGGAGGTCGCAGAGACCGCAGAGGTGTTTTGAGCGAAAAGACTTTACAGCGAATTACGCAGGCAGGCCGCGTGGACAGTCTGAGGGCGCAGAAGCTGTTTCAAGGATGGGGCTGTTATGCTTGAAGCCTATTTCGTCTCTGCGGTCTCTGCGAACTCCGCGGTGAACCATCTTGCTTGACAAGGCTCGCCGGCCGTACAATATGCCATCAGCGAGAGCCTTCGGAGCGGGAGGGGGTTACGAAGGTGCATGCCCGCGCCTCAGAAAGGCCTCCAAAGACGCTGGCTGGAGCAGTCCGATGAGCTTTTTGACCTGCCTGAGAACAATCGCGAGGGGATCAGCGAATACTGGCGATTGGTTTTGCGTCACAGCGGTGTCTCAAAAACCAAGTGTCCTGCCGAAAAAGGATTGAAAGGATGGGTTTTGCCATGAAAAAAAGTAGCAGTAAAAACGGCTCGGCATTGCTGATGGTTGTCGGCCTGCTGACCATTCTGGCAATGCTGGGGGGAACCTTCCTGATTGTCGCCTCGACGCATCGCAAGGTCGCCGGAAACGTCATTGCCGCCTCGCCGCTCAACGAAGCCCAGTCCGGAGCGGCCGCCCAGGTCGTGCAGTTGCTCAAGAGCGACCTTTTTCTCGATGCCCTGGGGCCTTACAGCCTGGCCAAGGGAGCCGCCACCGACGACGAATACCTCGCCTGGTATGCCGATACTGCCGTCTCGGATGTACTCAAGCAGCCGCTCAAGGCGGCCTACAACCTCTCCCAGGGAACATACGACGGATATACCCTTGTCGACACCAATGGGGACCTGGTCCCCGACGCGCGGCTGGTTCCCATCCCGAACATGACCAATGAAAACGGTGTGCAGATCTATATTGCCGTAAGCGTAGAGGATCTGGGCTCGAAGCTTAACACCAACACGGCGGGGGAAGTCGGCCTGGCCCTGACGCCCAGCACGCCGGCGGAGGTGTATCTCAAGCAATTCCTCGACTCGGATCTGCGGCCTTACTATACCTCCGTGCATGACGCCCGGCGTGGGACGGCCGCGGCGGACCTGGCGTCATACAGCACGGGCGCGGCGCTCAAGGCCGGCGGTCTGCCCTCCACCACGGCGTACAACCTCTTCACGATGGACGACGAACTGCAGTTGCGATGGCGGGGTTACTGCTCGGGCGCGAAGGTGGGGCGCCTGTACAACGTGCTGCACACCTTCTCCAAGAACGGCGAGCTGACGACCATGTCCCGCTCGCGATCACTGCTGCGCCACCCGACGGCGGCATTGAAGAAACGCCTGTCGCTGTACTCGTGGGACGCCACCGAGAACCTGGTGCTCAACCGGGCGTTGCTGGATGACGACGCCACGCGGACCTGGTTCTACGAGGAGATGAAGAAGGCCTTGGGCGCCAAAGGTGGGGTGGAACCGCAGGAAGTAATCATGGACAATGCCGGTTCAGGCGTGACCTTTACGGGCACGTGGGGCGGTAGCACGACTCTTCCGGGGTACTACGGCACGAACTACAGCTGGGCAAATGCTGGGAGCAATACCGCCTGTTTCACCCCGGGCATGACCGCTGCAGCCAACTACAATGTTTACCTCTGGTGGACAGCGTCGGCAGCCCGCCCGACAAATGCGTCAGTCACCGTCGTGTACAAAGGCGGGACAGATACAAAAACCGTCAACCAAAGAGTCAATGGCTCGCAATGGAATTTGCTTGGAAAGTATGCCTTTGAGGCCGGAACCCTTGGGAATGTCACAATTTCCGCGGCCGGAGCGGATGGCGTCGTCACAGCCGACGCCGTCCGATTTGAACCACTTCCGCCGGATCCCATCCCAATACCGCCTCCGGTCATCATGGACAATACATCAGCAGGCGTTGCCTATGTCGGGACCTGGGCCCTCAGCACGTCCTTGGCTGGATTTTGGGCCACGAATTATGCCTGGTGCGGAGCTGGAAACTATACGGCCACCTTCACTCCTAATATTCCCGTGTCAGGAGAGTATGAAGTATACATGTGGTGGACAGCAAGCAGCAGCCGCCCGACGAATCTGGGAGTAGACGTTAAATACGCTTCCGGTACCGCTTCGCACACGGTAAATCAGCAGACTAATGGAAGCGCTTGGAATCTGCTGGGCACATACCGCATGGACCCAGGCACAGGCAACTCAGTTACCTTGAAGAACGCCGGGATCAATGGAATATCCACAGCCGACGGTGTGAAATTTGTATGTATTTCGACCGAACCAGAATCTGATGGACCCGCCGAGACTGGCATGGTCGACCATTTTGTGGCCAATCTCTGGGCGTACTTGTCGAATCTGGACCCGACGACGCATGCGTTCAAGGTGGGCAAGGCGTACGGGGTCGTGCCGCAGTTGGTCATCAGCGAGGCCTTCGCCCAGACGTATCCCGAGAGCAACCCGGGCGTCGGTGATCACGGATGGGCCTACGCCATCGAGTTGATGAACCCGACCAACCAGAGCATTCCTCTGGGCAACTATGCCTTCTCCAGCGGCACGGCCAGCGAGGTAAGGCTCAGCACCATCGGATGCCCGGCGAACCTGGCGGCCGGGGCGAAGATCGTGCTGTACAGTTTCGGCGGCAAGAAGTTCGAGAACCGATTGCAGGCGGCGACGGCGAATGACGCGGCGCTGTTTGGCGTCTCTGCCAACGTGATGGGATGGAAGCGAGTCGGCGACAGCACGAGCAGTCTGCTGGACTTCGCCCAGGCCAACACCGCCGGCGGGGCGATCAAGCTCTACCGCCTGGTCACCGACAACGGCAACCACGTGATCCCCGTCGACAGCGTCACCGGCGCTGATATCGGTTTCACCATCAAGGACCCCAAGACCGAGACAAGAACCGGCAGCCCTCCCACGCCCTTTGTGGGAATGCGCGACGACAGTTGGGCGACCAATTTCGGCGGCCGCGGGCGCGCCATCGTCGCGGCGATGGAGAAGAAGACCCTCCATTCGCTGGGTCTGGCGGCCGATAACGGCATCACCGACGACAGCATCAACGCCTCGCCGGTGTCCAAGGGCTTCTTCATCCGCAAGGGCGAGACCATCCCGGCGACGCTGGGCGAGGTGCTGGGGCGGTTCATTGTGGGTCCCGAGGCCGAAACCGCCGTCACCGAGTACAAGGACCTGCCGCGGCAGTTGCTGGCGCTGGCGGCGTCGCAGACCCGCGGCAAGCTCGACTACAAGGGCGAAGCCCCCGCGGCGTGGACGAAGGATTATCCCAACATCAACTTCTCCTGCGTGATTCCCGAGCTGCTCCAGATGCTGCCCACGCATGACAGCGTCGCCACGGGCGTCCAGTACGGGTTGATCAACATCAACACCGCCAGCAAGAAGGTGCTCTCGCAACTGCCCTTCCCGCTGACGTTGAAGATGGGCGCCACCGACGTGACGGAGTGGAACAGCAAGCGGGACACGCACATTGCGGCTATCGCCGACGCCATCATCGCCAAGCGCGACGCGACGCCGTACACCACGCCCGGGGCGGTGGCGGCCGATATCGTCGACTACACCCGCACCAAAGTGCTGGGCAGCACTACGGGGCTGGGATATTACGAAGCCCAGAACGCCCTGTGGAACGCCGTCAGCAACTGCGTCACGGTCAGCAGCGACATCTATGCCGTCTACATCCGCGTGCAGTTGGGCAGCGCCGGAACGCAGGGCACCAAGTTCTACGTGGCGATCATCGACCGCAGCAACTGCAAGCTGCCCACGGATCAACCCGCCATCCTGATGACGACGCGGGTGGAATAGCCTTCACGCCCAGGGTTCTAATCCCTGGGCTTACCGCAGGCCCAGACCGTCAGTGCGTCGCGGTACTCCCGGTCGAGGATGATCGTGCGGTTCTCGGCCGCGGACGTGACGGCGGCAAAACTGGCCAGCGTGGAGTTGACGATCTGGTCCAGCGGGATCAGCGCCTCGCCGCCGCTGCCCAGGCGGTTGACGAACGCCGCCACCTGGCGCAGGTGCCCGCGGTCGCTCGACGTCGTTCGCAGCCGCTTGAACGAGGGGAATCCGAAGCCCTCTAGTTCCTTGAAGTCTCGCAGGCGCAGCACGCGCTCGTCGCTGAAAATCTCCAGTTCGTCGCCCAACCAGTCGGCGCTTCCATTGGCGAAAAAGTTCAGCACGGCCGTCGAACCGTCCTCGAAACCCAGGCAGATGGCGGTGCGATCTTCGCGCACCAGCCCTCGCGAGGCCCGCGTCGCCGCCACAGTCTTGATGGGCGCACCGGCCAGCAGCGCCAGCAGATCGATATAGCTGACGGCCTGGCCGATCACGCGACCCCCGCCGCGCACCGGGTCGTGCAGCCAGTGTTCCGGCGGCACATAGCCGGCGTTGACAGTCATGTTCATCGTCAGCGGCTCGCCGCGCCCGATCAGCAGGCGCTGGATCTGGGCGACGTGGCGGCTGAATCGCAGGTTGAAGCCCACCAGCAACTGCCGGTCGCTGTGGCGGTCGGCCGAATGCAGCACCGCCTGCAGATCCGCAAGGTTCGTCGCCAGCGGACGCTCCACCAGCACGTGCTTGCGATTCTCCAGCGACTGGATCACCAGATCGGCGTGGGCATTGTGCCCGGTGGCGATCAGCACGGCGTTGACGTTGGCGTCGCGCATGATCGTCGAGACGTCGGTGACAGCCCGGCCGGCGTTGAACCGCCGCGCGAGCGCTCGGGCGGCATCGAGTTCCAGGTCCGCCACGTGGGCGATCTGCGCCTGCGTGCGGGCCAGGGCCGGCAGCAGAACCTCGCCGGCATGGCGACCCGCCCCGATGACCGCCACCGACGGCTCCACCGCCGATGACGAACGCTGTCGCTGGACGGGTCCAGCCGAACGGGCCTCGCCGGAACCGGGATACTCGACGAGCACCGCCCCGGCCAGACGTGTCAGTTCGGGGTAGTGATCCGCGACGTCCGACAGGGCGATCCGCCGTTCGATCAGCGCCTCGGCGTTCAGACGCCCGCCAGCCATGGCCTCGAGCACGGCCTGGATATCCCGCTGGGCGGACCAGCGGATGAATCCCAGGGGATAATCCCGCCGCCCCAGTTCGTAATCAGCGTCAAAGCGGCCTGGCCCCTGCGTGCCGGCGGCCGTAACCGTCAACTCCTTGCCCTTGACCAACGCCTCTTCACCAACCACGCTGCCCAGGCCCGTCAGGACGACGCGCCCGCCGCGGCGGCATAAGGCGCCAGCGGTCGCCGCAGCGGCGTGCTCAGCGTCGAGGTTGACTATCACCGCATCGGCCCCGCCGCCGGGCAGAGCCGCAGCGATGCGGCGCAGACTCTCGGGATCGTCCAGCGACAGGCTCGTCGCGCCAACCCGGGCCGCCAGCGCCAACCGGTCGGCGTCACTATCGGCGGCCAGCACGTTGCATCCCCCTGCCGCCAGCAACTGCGCCGTCAGCAGCCCGATCAGGTCCAGGCCCAGCACCACTGCGCTTTCGCCCAGCGTGCATTGGGCCAATCGCACCGCGTGCAGCGCGATCGCCGCGGGGATAGCAAAAGCCGCCGCCGCGTCGGAAACGGTCTCGGGGACAACCTGGCAGAGTCGCTGAGGCGCCTGGGCGATCTCGGCGTGCGGGAACAGCCCGGCAACGCGCTGCCCCGGCGCCACGGACCTCACGCCCCGCCCCACCGCCAGCACCACCCCGACGCCGCTGAAGCCCAGCGGCAGCGGAACGTTCATGTGGCGGTAGAGGGTCTCCAGCGTGGGCATGACGCCGCCCGCGGAGGCGGCCTGGAGCGCTTGGTCGATCTGGGCGGCCGACGCCCCGCCGCGAGCCGCCAGGGCGGCGGCACTGCCTTCTGCCAGCGTGCGATCGAACGTACCGGCCACCAGCGTGCGGCGCGTGCGGATCAGCACGCAACCGCTCTGGCACAGCGGGGCCTCGACCTGGCAGCCGCGCACGCCTCCGTTCTGCATGTCCTCAATGATCTGTATCAATATATTACCTCGGAAGTCGCAAAGCCCTTCTCGATAGTATCGGCTGAAAGACGTTGCTGCCAGAGCGGATGTTGGGGGGAAAAAAGTTGAAACTTGGACCATTGCAGGCCACAATGTTTTACCCATGGCAAAAGAGATAACATCGCGCAATCTGACGACCGACCGCGGGTCGATCTCACGCGCCCACCGCGAGGCGCTGCTGGGTCAGCGCGGCTGCGTGGTCTGGTTGACCGGGCTGAGCGGGTCGGGCAAGAGCACCATCGCCCGCGCGCTGGAGGAGGCCCTGACGACGACGGGGCGGCTGGTCTACGTGCTCGACGGCGACAACCTTCGCCAGGGTCTCAACGCCGACCTGGGCTTCTCGCCCCAGGACCGCCACGAGAACGTCCGTCGCGGCGGGCAGGTGGCCGCCCTGCTGGCCGACGCGGGCGTCATCACGATCACCGCCTTCATCTCACCCTATCGCAAGGGACGCCGCGAGGCGCGACAGGCCGCCCCGCACGCACGATTTGTCGAAGTCTACGTCGAGGCTCCCATCGAACTGTGCCGACGCCGCGACCCCAAGGGGCTATACCGCAAGGCCAAACAGGGCAAGATTCCGGACATGACGGGCATAGCCGCGGCAGCGCCTTATGAGGCGCCGCGCACGCCCGAAGTCGTTCTCCACACCGCCCGATACACCGCCGCCCAATGCGCTCAGCGCCTGCTGGCGTATCTGCGCCGACGCAAGATGATTCCCGCCGGTCCCACCCCGGCCAAGAAGCAAAGGTCCTCCCGTGCCGTATAACCTGACACACCTGGCGCAACTGGAAGCCGAGAGCATCCACATTTTCCGCGAGGTCGTGGCCGAGTGCCGCAACCCGGTGATGCTCTATTCGGTCGGCAAAGATTCCTCGGTGCTGGTCCGCCTGGCACAGAAGGCCTTCGCCCCCGGGCCGATCCCCTTCCCGCTGCTGCACGTGGACACGACGTTCAAGTTTCGCCAGATGGTCGAGTTCCGCGACGCCTTCACCGCCGACATCGGGGCCAAGCTGCTGGTACATATCAACACCAAGGCCCTGGAAGAGATCGGCCCGTACGAAAAATGGACCTGCTCGCTCTGCTCGAACCTGCTCAAGACCCAGGCGCTGGTGGAGGCGCTGAAGAAGTACGATTTCGATGCGGCCTTCGGCGGCGCGCGACGCGACGAGGAAAAATCCCGCGCCAAGGAACGCATCTTCTCCTTCCGCGACGAGTTCATGCAGTGGGACCCCAAGAACCAGCGCCCCGAGCTGTGGAACCTCTACAACACGCGATGCGCCCGCACGGAATCGTTCCGCGTCTTCCCGCTGTCGAACTGGACCGAACTGGACATCTGGAACTACATCTTCGTCGAGAACATTCCCATCGTGCCGCTGTACTTCGCCAAACCGCGGCCGGTCATCCGCCGCAACGGCATGCTGCTGCTGGCCGGCGAGCTCAACAAGCCCCTGCCCGGCGAGAGCGTCGAGACCCTCAACGTGCGGTTCCGAACGCTCGGCTGCCAGCTTTGCACCGGGGCCGTCGCCAGCGACGCCGACACGCTGGAGAAGATCATCGAAGAGACGATGGTGGCGCGCACCTCCGAGCGGCAGAACCGCGCCGTCGACCAGGAAAGCGGCAGCGCTTCGATGGAAGAGAAGAAGCGCGAAGGGTATTTCTGAGACTCAAAAGACGCTAAACCGCAAGCGGGTATTCCATGGACGTTAAAACATTATTGCATCAAAACGAAACTAAGGACATGCTGCGGTTGGTGACCGCCGGAAGCGTCGATGACGGCAAAAGCACCCTCATCGGGCGGTTGCTGTACGAGTCCAAGGGCATTTTCGAAGACCAGCTCTCGGCCGTGCGCAGCGCGTCTGAGCTGGGCGGCTCGGCCGGGGGCGAGTTGGACCTGGCGCTGGTGACCGACGGGCTCAAGTCCGAGCGCGAGCAGGGCATCACCATCGACGTGGCGTACCGCTACTTCGCCACTCCGCGGCGCAAGTTCATCATCGCCGACACGCCCGGGCACGAGCAGTACACTCGCAACATGGCCACCGGCGCCTCGACGGCCAATCTGGTGATCATTTTGATCGACGCCGAACACGGCGTGGTGACGCAGTCGAAGCGTCACGCGTTCATCGCGGCGCTGCTGGGCATTCCGCACTTCGTGGTGGCGATCAACAAGATGGACCTGGTGGGCTACTCGCAGGACGTCTACCGCAAGATCGTCACCGAGTTCACGGAGTTCGCCGCCAAGCTCGAGGTCAGCGACCTGACGTTCATTCCCGTCAGCGCCCTCAAGGGCGACAACGTCGTCGAGCCCAGCGTAAACATGCCCTGGTATAAGGGCTCAGCGCTGCTCAACCACCTCGAGACGGTGCATATCGCCTCCGACCGAAACCTGATCGACCTGCGATTTCCCGTGCAGTACGCCCTGCGCCCCGACCGCACGTTCCGCGGGTTCCTGGGCACGGTGGCCTCGGGCACGGTCAAACCCGGCGAGGAGATCATGGTCCTGCCCTCGGGCGTGCGCACGCGCGTCAAGTCCGTCTTCGGCCCCGGCGGCGTCGAGTTGGCCGAGGCGTTCCCGCCCCTGTCGGTCGGCCTGACGCTCCAGGACGAAGTGGACGTCGGGCGGGGCTCCATGATCGTCCACGTGCATAACGTCCCGCACGTCGACCGCACGATTGACGCCATGGTCGTCTGGATGAGCGATCAGCCGATGACCCCGGGCAAGCCCTACACCATCAAGCACACCACGCGCCTCGTCGGCGGGACAGTGAGCGAGCTGCGATACCGCGTCGACGTCAACACGCTCCACCGCAGCGACGCGGCCGAGCTGCGACTCAACGAGATCGGGCGCTGTCTGATCACGCTGGCCCAGCCGGTGGCCTTCGACGCCTACAACCGCAACCGCGCCACCGGGGCGTTCATCATCATCGACCGCGTGACCAACAGCACCGTCGGGGCGGGCATGATCCTCGACCGCCTGCCCAACGAGTTGCTCGTCAACGAACAGAAGAAAGTCTCCGCCCCCGTCAGCACGCACGTGCAGACCCACGCCAGCCTGGTTTCTCCCGCCGAGCGAGCCGAAAAGCTCCAGCATCAGCCCGCCACCCTCTGGCTGACCGGTCTGACCGGCGCCGGCAAGACCACCACCGCCTACGCGCTGGAGCGCCGGCTCTTCGAGGCGGGGGCGGCCTGCGTGGTGATCGACGGCGAGAACGCGCGGATGGGCTTCAGCAAGGATCTGGGTTTCTCGGCCGACGACCGCAACGAGAACGTCCGCCGCACAGCCGAGATCGCCCGCCTGCTCAACGACAGCGGCCTGATCGTGATCGCGGCGCTGCTGTCGCCGTATGCGAGCATGCGCGAGACGGCCCGAACGATCATCGGCCCGGAGCGCTTCCTGGAGGTGTTCCTCTCGGCCCCCAAGGACATCTGCCGCCAGCGCAGCCCCGAGCACCTGTACGACCTGGCCGAAGCCGGCGAGGTCAAACAGTTCTCCGGCGTCAGCGCCCCCTACGAAGCCCCCGACGCGGCGGACTTGACCCTGCGAACCGACCAACTCGCCACCGACCAGTGCGTCAAGCAGATCGTGGCCATGCTGAAATCCAAAGGCGTGCTGAACAAGTAGTGTTTGGGTGCCATGGCGGCCGTTATTCAGCCGCCATGCCTTCAGGAAGCATTACCCGTGCGGGGGACGAAAAAGTGCCCCCTATGGCAACTAGTTTATATTGGATGCCAAAGTTGTCCTGTCTCGTTAAGCAACATACAATGCCTCCACGAGTATGTAATAGGGACTGAACTGACTTGTCTGGCGGTCTCAGCAGGGAGCGACAATGCAGGATTGGGGCACAACAACATGCCGCTGCAAGTGTGGCAAAGTCTTTGAACGACCCTCAAGCAAGGCTGGGACGTTGTTCAGTTGCAGCGCATGTGGACGCGTTCACAAAACCCCGGGAATTGGACGTCAATTGCAGGCCACAGCGGCCCAACTTGAAATCATACACCGTGCCGTCCAAAGGCATCGCCTCGCACTCAGGATAGCGCTGCCGCTGTTCGTTATCCTGGTCGCAACGATCGTCTTCAACGCTATGCTGGCTCCTGGGACAACTTTCCAGGGACCACTACTGCTTGCGGTCAGTCTCTTGGGGGTGGCAAACAGCATAGCCATTATCTTCCTCCTATTATCTGAGCTGCAAGCAATGAGTTGCTTGGGCTATGACAAGGGTACATCATTCCTTTTGTTCTTGTTTGTTTGGCCAATCTGGCTGGTGCGATCAGCGATCGGCGGTCTGGTACTCCGTTCTTCCTTGAAAAGGCTTAATGCAGCCGGCGCGCGGCAGCCCACTATCAAGGCCGCGCCCGCTGACGAAGTCGGTACCGCCGCTCAGAAAGCCCTTACTGGTACTGCCTCTTGAGCCGTTGGTGCGCTTTGACGATTTGCGGCTGAATTTTCACCGAAGCTACTCCTCCCTGTTACCGTCAGCTCGTGGCTCCACTTCCCGTCGAACTATTCGATAACGTCGAATAGTTGCCCTTGGCACCAGTTCCTTTTCATTGTAACTAGCCTCAGTATTCCCGCTTCCAACCGGTCACTTGCGCGGTTTGAGCGTGCAGGTGTCGATGAGTTTCCCGTCCAGGTCGACGGCTTTCATCTCCAGATGGTCGCGTTTGACTTCGAAGAGCACGTAGTGATTTGCGCCGCTGATGGCCTTGGAGCCTTCGACTTCCTTCGTCCGCAGCGGCCAGCCCAGTCCGCCGGCCTTGCCGGTGATGATCGTGGGCACGCCCTTGCCCGCCGGCGGGACGACGCGCTGGTAGCAGCGGTGGATGTTGCCGATGGCGGCTGTCACGTTGTACTTGACCAGCAGCGGGTCGATCTTTTCGGCGGTGTACTTTGTGCCGTCCTCGTACCATCGCGTGAAGCTCGTGGGCGAGCAGCCGGTCACGTGCGAGTTGAGCACCAGCACGTAATCTTCCTTGGCGTCTTTGAGGACATCCTCGAGCCACTTGAGCCCCGCGCCGCTGGAGTCGTGCGACTGGCCGAAGGTTTCAACGGCCACGAACCGCACGTTGCCGACGGCGACGGTCCAGTTGGCCCAGTCGGCGTCGTCGGGGGGAAAATAGAACGAGCGGCTGAAAGTCGCCGGCGACATCATCTCGGTAATGTTGACCGTGGCAAACAGCGGAATGCTCGCAAACGTCGGCTGCGTGATCCGGAAGAAATCGCTGGTCCACATCGCGTCGACGTTGGGGCAGTTCTGGTAGTTGCCCGTGTGGATGAAGACATCCGGGCTCACCTGGCGCACCTTGGCCATGAAGGCCTCGAACTCCTGCGGGTGGTGGCCGTAGATCATCGTCCCGCCGCCGAGCATGAAGCGGAACCCCACGCCGGTTTTGGGCGTGCGGGCCTCGTACGGTCCGTACTGCTTCGACGCCCCGCCGGCGGAGACGGTGACGGAGTACTTGAACGCTCGCGTGCCTTTGGGCAGCGGGGCCTTAGCCTTGAGCTGGATGAACGGCCCGAGGGTCTGGGTGACCGTGGGCCCCGGCGGATCGGTCGGCGTGACGGCGATGGTGAACTGCGAGGGGATGATCGCCCGGCAGGCCAGGCCGAAGTAGTCCTCGCCGATCATGCCCAGCACGGGCAGGCGATCGAGCACGGCCCGGTCGGGCGGGATAGTCTCCAGCTCCAGGTCGCACGCGACCGCCCCGGCGGGGTAGTTCTTGTGCCAGAAATTGCCCGCCAGTTCGAGCGTGTTGACGCCCTTCTTCAAATCGCCCGCCTCGACGCGCAGGTAGCGGTAGAGCGTGTTTTCATCGTGGTCCAGTTTCGTCTTCTTGCCGTTGAGGACGATCCGGGTCTCCAGCAGCGTCGGGCTGGAGCCGACGTTGTAGCGGTCGACGCTTTCGGCGTTGCTGAGGGCGAAGCTTCCGGCGGGGTTGACGCAGCGAATCTTCAGCAGGCCGATTTTGCCCGGATCGTCGATGGTGAACTCGCACTTGGCCGCGTCGCGGCGATTGGGGTCCGGCGCATGCATCCCGGTGATCGTCGGCGCCGTGCGGCTGTACGTCTGGCCGCCGTCGGTGCTGTAACGCCACTGGGACGGCAAGACGGTTCCTGCCGTGATGTCATCGCCAGCAAGGGCCGCGCCCGCGGTCAGCAGCAATATGCACAAAGCCAAGCGTTTCACGCCGATCATCCTTTGAGCAGTTGGTGGGCTTTTTCCAGTTGAGCGGGGATATCGATCTTCTGCGGGCATTTCTCGCGGCACTTGCCGCACTCGGTGCAGGCGTCGGCGCGTTTGCCAGGGTCCCACGCCACGCCGATGCCGGCGTAGCCCTGGCGGGCGATGTCCCACATGCCATACACGTTGCCGGTGTTGAACTTGTCGAAGATCGAGGGAATGTTCACCTCGGCCGGGCAGGGCATGCAGTAGCGACAGCCCGTGCAGTACAGGTCGGCCAGCTTTTTGAGCCTGGCCATGTGGGCGACGATCGCTTCGCGGTCGGCCGGCGTCAGGGCCACGCCGTCCGACGCCGTCGCCACGTTCTCGCGCACCTGCTGAAGCGTGCTCATGCCCGACAGCGCCACCGAGACGTTGGGATTGGCCAGCACAAACCGCAGGGCCAGTTCCGGCACGCGCTGGATGTTCGGGATCAGCCCCTCGAGCACTTCGCTGGAGGCGCCCAGCCGCCCGCCGGCCACAGGCCCCATCACCACCACGCCGATGCCCTTGGCGTGCGCGCGGGCGATGCCTTCTTCGTGAGCGCGGTTAAGCATGTTGTACTGCAGCGTGATGACCGACGGATACCCGCTGTCGATGAGCTTCATGAGGCCGTCGTTGTCGTCGTGGAACGACGCGCAGATGTGCTTGATCAGGCCTTGCTGCTGGGCTTTGAGCATCCAGGCCCCGACGCGCGGCTGCACGTTTTCGCAGTAGACCTTCCAGTTGATGCCGTGGTGGTTGTAGATGTCGATGCTGTCGACCTGGAGGTTCTTCAGGCTCGTCTCGAGGTGCCCCCACCATTCCTTCTCATCCTCGCCGTAGTAGTGGTTCTTGGTGGAGACGACCACTTTGTCGCGCCAACCCTTGAGCGCCTCCCCGACGGCGATCTGGCTCTCGCCGCCGTGGTAGAACACGGCCGTGTCGATGTAATTCACGCCGCCGCGGAACGCTTCGTGAATCATGGCCACCGCCGCCTCGCGGTCGACGTGCTGGGCGTCGCCCTCCTGCACGGTGGGCAGGCGCATGCAGCCGATGCCCAGTTGCGAGACCTTCAATCCGGTGCGGCCCAGGGTGCGGTAAATCATCATGCTTCCTTTGTGAATGCGTTAAGCGGCAGGAACCTCTGTCAGGTGGATACTATCCTACTGGCGGCTCAGTACAAGGGCGAATTACAATGGCACCGGTGCGGCATAACTGGGACTATCTGATTGTGACGGCCTCGGACGACGCCCAGGCGGCGGCGTGCGAGGCGCAGCTTCGTCATCGCGTGCAATTGGGGCTGCTTGCCGGCGTGGGCGAGGCGCTGGTGGTGGGCGACCCGATGGGGCGGCGCATCGGCTCGGGCGGAAGCACTATCCGCTGCCTGATGGAATTGCTGGGGCGGCGACTGGGGGCGGCAGCGCCTGACCGCACGCGATGGGGCGACGAACTGCGGCGCCTTCGGGTGTTGATCATTCATGGCGGCGGCGACTCCCGCCGCCTGCCGGCATACAGTCCCTGCGGCAAAGTGTTCGTTCCCGTCCCGGGCGCCTGCGGGGCGGCCCTGCCGGCGGCGCTGCTGGACCGCCAGCTTGCGACGTACCTTGCCCTTGCGCCCGGCGGCAGCGGCGCGGGACAGTTTGTCATCGCAGCCGGCGACGCGCTGCTGCTGTTCGACCCGGCTTCGGTGCGCCTCGACCGGGCTGGGCTGACCGGTCTGGCCACTCCCGCCCCGCCGGAACAGGCCGCCCGCCACGGCGTATTCTGCACGCAGGAGGATGCGGCGGTCAGCCTGTACCTCCAGAAACCCACCTGCCAGCAGCAGGCGCGCTGCGGCGCGATCGGCACTGACGGCCGCACGCTGCTCGACACCGGCTTGATGAGTTTCGACGCCGAGTTCGCCGTCGCGCTTCTGGGGCTGGTCAGCCCCCAGAGCGGCGCCGACGGAGCGTTGACCTGGAGCGGACCGGTCGCGGCGGCCATCGAATCGTCCGGGCTGGACTTCTATCGCGAGATCTGTTGCGCCCTGGGAACGCAGACGTCGATCGAGCGGTTGATCGAATCGTCATCCGCCGCCGGCGGCCGCTGCAGCGAAGCGGTGCTGGGCGAGATATTCCAAGCGCTCTCCTCCATGCCGTTCAGCGCCGAGGTGCTGCCGGAGTGCGGCTTTTTGCATTGGGGAACGACGGGGCAACTGATCTCGAGCGGCCTGGCCCTGCTGTCGCACGACGGCCAGCCGACGCCGGACGAACATCGGCTGCTCATTGGCAGCGTGAGCGGCCCGCGCGGGCGCCTCAGCGGCGGACCGGCCTGGATCGAGGGCTGCCGCATCGACGACGAGGTGGACCTTGGAGGCGACAACGTCCTCATCGGCGCCGACATCGAGATGCCGCTGCACCTGCCCCCGCAGGCGTGCCTGGACGTGGCCGCCGGTTCAGACCGTCACGGCAAGGGCGCGTGGTTCGTCCGCTGCTACCATCGGGACGATGACTTCAAATTGCCCGTCGACGACGCGAGGTTCTGCGGCCGCCCGCTGGCGCAGTGGCTGGCCGCCGTCGGCGCCCGCGAGGCGGACATCCTGGACGCCCGCCTCCAGGGCGCACGGCCTGCTCTGTGGGAGGCGAGGCTCTTTCCAGCGGGGGCAGTTGCGACGACATGGCGGGACTGGCTGTGGATGCTGCAACCGGAAACGGCCACCTCCCAGCAGAAGCAGGCGTACCTGGAAGCCGATCGCTACAGCCTGGCGGAGATGGCGCGGCAGATCGACCCGGGCGCCTTCATAGAGCGGCGCGGTCTGCTGCACATCGAGCAGTTGCGCCGCAGCATCGGCTGCCTGTTCGACAGCGACGGCACACTCTCCGCGGCGGATCTGATCTTTGCCCTTCGCTGCTGCGACGACTGCACGGGTTGGGTGCTGGACATTCTCGATCACGCGCGGCTGCGACAGGCCCAGCGTCAGTCTCCGCCGGGGCTGAACTGGCTGGACTTCAGCCAGGGTCTGCACACGCTGGCGACGGCAGTGGAAGGCCTTCCCGGCGACGCGTCGGCGCCGATCAATCGCGTGCTTCCGGGGCTGGGCTCGCGTGCCTCGGTCGAGTTGCGGACGTGGCTGGGACAGATGGCCCTGGTGCCCGACGTGGGCACCAGCGTGCGGGAATGGTCCGCCCGGTTGCGCCGCGTGGCGCTGGACAACCTGGCCGTGACGATCTTATCCGGCCGCACCATGCCTCCCGCGCCGCGATGCGCCCTGGCCCGCGGGCAGACGGTGCGGGCCCAGGCGCCGGCGCGGCTGGACCTGGCCGGGGGATGGACCGATACGCCCCCCTACTCGCTCCAGCGCGGCGGGCGGGTGGTCAACGCGGCCGTCATGCTCGACGGGCGGTTACCCATCAGCGTCGAGCTGCGCCTCATCGACGAGCCGGTCGTCACGGTTGAATCGCTCGACCAGGGCGCGTCGCTGCGGATCACGACGGTGGAGGAACTGCTGGACTATCGCGACGTGACGGGCGAGTTTTCGCTGGTCAAAGCCGCCCTGGACTTGAGCGGCTTGTCTCCGCGAGGCCCCCGCGACGGCGGAGCCACGCTGCAGGCGATGCTGGAGGCCTTCGGCGGCGGCATTGAGGTGCGGATGCACTCGGCGGTTCCCCGCGGCAGCGGCCTGGGCGCCAGCAGCATCATGGCCGCAGCGTTGCTGGCGGGGCTGGCACAGATGCAGGGGCGGTCGCTGGAGCGGCGGGACCTGTTCCACCAGGTGCTGTGCCTGGAACAGGCGACGACGGCAGGGGGCGGTTGGCAGGACCAGGTCGGCGGCGGCGTCGAAGGCGTCAAGCTGATCTCGACGCAGGCCGGTCTGGCCAGCGATCCCCAGATCCGCCCGCTGCCCGGCGACGTGCTCGACCCGCGAAGCAATGGCGGCAGGACGCTGCTGTACTACACCGGCATCGCCCGCCTGGCGCGCAACATCCTGCAGGAGGTGGCCGGGGGATGGATGAGTCGCGATCGCCGCGTGGTCGACGCGCTGGAACAGATGCCGGCGCTGGCAGCCGCCGTCGCACGGGCGATGGAAGAACGCGACCTTCCGGGCCTGGGGCGGCTGATCGGCCAGGCATGGCGGTTGAACAAGCAATTATGCAGCCACACGAGCAATGACCAGATCGAGGACCTGCTGGCGCGGGTGGAAGAGCACGTGTACGGGGCCAAGCTGCTCGGCGCCGGCGGCGGGGGATTCCTGCTGATGGTCTGCAAGAGCGCCCAGGACGCCGCGCGGGTGTGCGGCCTGCTGAGCGTGGCACAGCCTTTCCAGGCTGTGGCTTCACAGGCTGGAAAGCCTGTGCCACCGGATCCCTCCAGGCGATTCTACGATTTCCAGGTCAGCCCCCAGGGACTGACGGTGAGCGTGGTTTGAGCCAAAACCGGCCGGGTGGCATGGCGACACGCGTTGTTCAGCGGGTCGCCATGCCACCCGTCAATCATCCATCAGCGACCTCAGCGGCTGATTACTCGCTCGTCTGGCCGGGCCAGACCACTTTGCCTTCGGTGTTGATGTACAGCATCTGATTTTCGCTGGGGTACACTGCGGCCAGGGGGCCCTTGAACGCAGTCACCGCCTCGTACTGCGCCGCCACGGCGATGGCGCCGGTCTTGTTGATGAACCCCCACTTGCCCTCGGACATCACCGGCGCCAGGCCCGACGAAAAACTCCCGCACATGGCCAATTCCGGCTTGATGACCATCTGCCCGTCGAGGCCGACGAACCCCTTCTTGCCGGCCTGGGTGATCATGGCCAGGCCTTCGGAAAAGGGCTCGGCGCCGTCGAACTGCGGTTTGATGGCGTAGGCGCCGGACTTGTTGATATACCCCCATTTTCCCTGCAACATCACGGCCGCCAGGCCTTGGGAAAAACTGCCCGCCTGCTGCACGTTGAGGCGGATGATCGTGCGGGACTCTTCATCGATGAATCGCCACTCCTTGCCCAGCATCACCAGCGCCACTCCTTCGGAGAAATCGTTGGCCTGGGAGTAGACGGTGCGGCTGGGGGACTGGCCGGTCTTGTCGATGTAGTGAAACACCCTTCCCACGCGCACCGGAGCCAACTTGCCGCTGAACGAACCGACGGAGTCAAACTGCGGGGCGATCACGATCTTGCCCTGGGGGTCGCTGTAGCCCCACTTGCCGCCCATCTGCACCGGCGCCAGGCCGCCCACGAAAGAGCCGCCCTGGTCGAACTTGGGCGTGATCACCATCCGACCGGCGGAATTGACATACCCCACGCCGGCCTTGATCTGGATCCGCCCGCCCTCCATCGCCCGCACCGGCGCCAGCCCCTGCGAGAACGGGCCCGCCCAGGCATACTCCAACTTGGCCACCAGTTGCCCCGAGGCGTCGATGTACCCCCACTTGCCGCCCTTCTCGACGGGATAGAGAACCCCCGCCCCGGCGGCCTCTTCTTCCTGTGCCCAGGCCGAAGCGTTCCACGAGGCCGGCGCCAGGCTCCAGACCAAAACGATGCCCAGACCCGCCGCGACGAATCCAATAGCTGAACGCTTACTCATTGAGGCATCTCCTGTGTGTGAGGCTGCCCTCTATTCTAGCGTCAGCAGGCCCATCGTGCCACCCGGCAGATGCGCGGCGGCATTGGGGAGCATGCACAACATTTCTGCCAGAGATCCGCCTGGCGGTGATGCGTCTGGGAATCTCCCCCGGATGGTGGTCACGCAGCCTTGCGACGCCGAAGCATCAGCGCCAGTCCCCCGCCGGCCAGCAGCACCAGGGTGCAGGGCTCGGGAATATCAAGCGTCATCAGCGTGCTGCGCCATGCCAGCGAGAAGTCCGTGCCTGCCGTGTCGCTGTTGACGGCGATGGCATAGCGTCCGGCGGCAAGGTCGGTCTGGTAGATGTGCTCGACGTTGTCGAGCGTGCTGACGCTGCTGTCCAGCAGCGAGCCGAGGGCAAACCCGTCGGCGGCGTAAAGCCACAGGTCCAGGTTCGCCAGTGAAGACGCCGGACTGCCCCAACTGGGCCCGTTGAGCGTGTCGGTGATTGTCCGGTTCCAGGTGAGGATAACGGAAAGATCCGACATGCTCGTGCCGTCGGCGACTTCGAAGAAGTAGTACTTCATCTGGCCGCTGGTGGGAGCGGCGTCGAAGTCCCATCCGGTGGTTTGCACGTCCGAGACGGCGCTGGCGTTCTGCTCGCCGGCGGTGAGGATGTGGTAGCTGTTGTAGATGTTCAACTCGCCGGCGCCATACACCTCGTCGAGCGGGCGGGTCGTGGTGCGATCCCAGGTGGCGAACTCTTCCTTGGTCGCGCCGGCCAGCAGGATCGCCTTGACAGACTCGGAGTTCCGCGCGTTGACCAGCGCGGGGCTGCCATCGGCGGTCTGCAACAGCATCGTTGCCGCCGCCCCTACCATCGGCGTGGCGTAGCTGGTGTAGGTGGCCGGGGCGACGATATCGGGCTTGACGCGCCCGACCGTGTCGATCAGCGTCGTGCCCCGGCTGTGGTTTCCGCTGCTGACGCCGACGGCGATGGAGTTGTAGCTGGCCGCCAGCAGATTGGGGACCGTGGTGCTTGATCCGTTATTGACGCCCACAACGGCGACATAGTTGTCGCGACTGATCGTGTAGTCAAACCGCCTCAGGGCCTCAATGTCGTACGCTTCATATCCGGCGCCAAAACTGCCGACCCAACTGTTGTTCTGCACCCGCTGCGTCTCTACCAGCGGCGCTAACGTGGTACCGGTTTTGAGAAAACCCGATTGGAGCCAGTTGCCCGCTTCCCAGTTATTGATGGCCGCAACGCCTTTGCCCATGCCGCTGTTGCCATACAGATACGTCCCGACTGTCGTGGCATGGCTGGAGATTCCCGTGGCTCCCGACTTCAGGGTGAAGGTCTTACCGGTGAAGGATGTACTGGCCGTGTTGGGCGAGTAGTTGTTCGACGAGTCCTTGGCCTCAACCTGGCTGACCGAAATGCCGCTGCCGGTGGGAACGCCAGCGCCGAGTTCGGCGACCAGTTGCGTATAGCCGATGTCATCAAGGTAGCCCGCCTGCACGGGAGCAGCCAGAAGCGCGATCAAAGCAAAGACGCCAATGAGTATACTTAAGCCTCTGCTGCCGACGCTTTTCATCGGGACGCTCTCCTTCTACCGCGAATCTGCTCCACTCTCTTTACCAC
Source organism: Planctomycetaceae bacterium (assembly GCA_039680605.1). Lineage (NCBI taxonomy): Bacteria > Pseudomonadati > Planctomycetota > Planctomycetia > Planctomycetales > Planctomycetaceae > Planctomycetaceae bacterium. The sequence continues at coordinate 87,779 of JBDKTA010000014.1, forward strand.
TTGCAGTTCCTATCTTTTAGCACATTATGTGCGATTTTGCAAGTGCAAACCTCCGTCTCAGGGTATTCCCTCAGTTACAGGGGAAGGAAAAGTCGCGGCGGAGGCATTAACTGTTGCCGTTGGCAAAAGGCGCTTGTTATGCCCCCGGCCGGATATAGAATCATGCATATGGCCAAAACCCTTCATCCGGTGCTGTACGGGTGGCACATTCGAGCCTTCTTCGTCTTTTCTGTCGCGGTGTCTGCAGCGGCGCCGTGGGCCCGCGCCGACACGCTCGTGCTCGACAGCGGCAGGCAGCTCCAGGGGCGGCTGGTGCAGCAGTCGGCCAAAGAAGTGCTCTTCGAGGTGCAGACTAACGACGGCAAGATCATCGGCGTGCAGTCGTTCGACGCCAAAAACGTCGTCCGCGTGGTCGTTGCGGCCGCGGCTCCGCAGCGGGAGATCGACCCGTCCAAGCCCACGTATATGGTCGTGCCCATTGAGGGCACCATCGGGATGGACATCTCGGCGGTGCTGCTGCGCAAGATGCTCACCCTGGCGCGCAACACCCGGACCGACGTGGTGGTGCTGGAGATCGACAGCCCCGGCGGAATCGTCGAGGACCTCTTCGACATGCTCAAGGTGCTCCAGGAGTTCCGCCAGATGCGCATCGTCGCCCACGTGAGGCGGGCGCACTCGTGCGCGGCGATCCTGGCCATGTCGTGCAAAGAAATCGTCGTCACCCCCACCGCCTCCATCGGCGGGGCCGTTGTCTTCACCTTCACGCCCCAGGGAACGCCCTCGAACATCAACGCCAAGTTCGAGTCCATCGTCCGCGCCGAGTGCAAGAGCTTCGTCGAAGCGGCGGGGCACGAGCCCAAGCTCGTCGAAGGCATGATGCAGACCGACTCTCAGCTCACGCTGGTTGAAAAGGACGGCCGCAAGGTCCTCACCGACCAACCCGCCCGCGGCAAGGTCATCAAGAAGAAGGGGACGATATTGACGCTATCGGCCGGCGAGGCCGTCGAGGTCGGTCTGGCCAAAGGGCCCGCCGACACGATCGACGAGCTGCGCAAGCTCCTGGGCATCGAGTCCTGGCAGGAGGGGCTTGGCGACGCCCGCGGCGTGGCGGCGGCGTGGAAACGCAAGATGGCTTCCGATATCAACCGCATCAAGGCCGTCATGCGCCAGGCCGACGCCATGCTCGCCCAGGCGGCGGCGAACCATCCCCTTCGATTCCGCTACAGCACGCGACTGCAGCTTCAGCAGCAGGCCGACAAGTGCCTCAAGTTCCTCAACATGGCCGATGCCAATCTCGAACAGGCCCGGCGCACGATCGACGCCAACGCCGAACTGGGCCTGTCCACCACCGGCCTCGACCAGACGCGCCAACGCATCGATCAATACCGAAAAGAAGTCCAGACCCTCCGCAACGGCAGGCCGTAGGAACTCACCGCAGAGATCGCAGAGAATCAGAGAGACGGGGAGGAATCAGAAACCGTCTTCTCTGTCTCTTTATCTCTCTGCGTTCTCTGCGAACTCCGCGGTGAAGCGGATTTAGAGCGTGAAGGCGAAGTTGTCGATCAAGGCGCCGGGGAGGCGCATCGAGGCCGTGCTGCGGGAGTCGTAGGTCTCGCTGTCGGCAATCAAATCGCGCTCGGCGGTCAGGCCCAGCAGGTTGCTGCCGAACATGCGGTAGACCGTCTCGTCGAATCGCATCACGTTCAGCGGCGCGGCGATCTGGCCGCCTTCCACCCAGAACGTCGCGAACCGCGTCATGCCGGTGATGCGCCCGCCGGGGCGGTCGGAATAATTCAGGTACCACAGCGTGTTGACGTAGACGCCCTCGCCGATGCGCGTGGGCACGTCGGCCAGCGATAGCTCGCCGGCGGCCATGTCCAGCGACGCCGGGCTCTCCCAGCGGTCGGCGCCGTTGGTGGGCACGGCGTATTCTTTGGCCGAGCGCGGGCTGGCCAGCGCCCCGGCATGTCGGCCGCCTTCGACCAGCGAGACTGAATCGGGCTTGATGAACCCCTCGGCCGAGAAGTTCGCCGCCAGGCCCTCGCGCGTATTTTCCGTCAGCGCCACGCCCGGGGCGAATGTCTGCTCGCCTTCGATGAGCTTGAGCAGGCTCGTCGTGCGCGTGCGGTGGGCCTTGAGACCGAACCCGCCCCAGCAGAGCATGTTCATGACTTCGCCCACGGCCGCCGGGGACAGGTAGACGCGGTATTGGCCCGGAGGCACAGTCTTGGGCGAGCGCTTCATGACGTCGAGCTGCCGGCGTGCCAGGTCCATCTTGACGCCGAAAGCGGCGGCGTCCCAGGCGAATCCGGCGTACTGCGTTTTCACCGCCTTGTCGGCGGCGTGGTAGAAGCTCCAGTCGAGATTGAAGCTGTGCGTCGAGAACCAGTTCCGCTGGCCCAGCGAGTTGGCGAACCCGCGCGTGATCTCGCCGGCGGCGTAGAGTCCCACCAGGTCCAACCCGCCCGCGGCGGCCAGCACGGTGTCCACCGCGTCGGCGGCGTCGGGCAGGCGGTCGGGGCCGATCTGTTCGGTGCTGTGGACCTGCTCGGCAAAGAGCAGATACGGATCCTCGGACAATTCGCCCAGAGCGGTTCGAAGCTCGTCCAGCGCCTGGCGCGCGGCAGTCAGATCGGCCTGTTCGTCGGCGGAAATGCCGATCACTTTGGCCGCATGCCGCCGGCCTTCGATCAGCTCCACTCGCAGGCACTGCTGGAGGACGCTGCCCGGCTGTCGGACGGCGGCCTTGTTAAAACGGACGAAATCCGACCGCTCGCCGGCAAGGTAGAGGAGGATCACTTCGTTCTTGCCCGCCGTGGCGGTCAGTTCGTCGGCCAGTTTGTAGAAAGTTTGCTGCACAATTCACATCCTTACCAAGGGCCGGATGGGTGCCACGCACAACTCCGTTGTGCGTGTCCCTGATCGTCCGAACGGTCTGGGAGCATGGGCGAGACGCCCATGCCACAAAACCGGGAGCATGGGCGAGACGCCCATGCCACTCACTGGCGGGGACGCCCGTGCTATGCCCCGCCAAAGACTTCAACATCCGCAAACAGGCACGCTGGGCTGGCGTGGCCGGTGCCGACGCACTGATTGGGCTCGCCCTTGCCGCAGTTGGGCGTGCCCAGCGTTTCCATCGTCGCGGCAGAGCCTACCATCTTGAGATTCCGCCAGAACGTGGCGGAGATCCCGCGGTAATTGGGGTTCTTGACCACCGTCGTCAGCCGCCCGTCCTCGATCAACCGCCCCCATTCGCAACCAAACTGGAACTTGTTGCGGCTGTCGTCGATCGACCAGGAGCGGTTGGTCTTCATGTAGACGCCGCGCTTGACGGCCGCGATCATCGCTTCCAGGCTCGCGCTGCCGCACTCGACGTTGAGGTTGGCCATGCGGTCGATAGGCGGGCGGTTCCAGTTGCACGCGCGGCTGGACGCCGTCCCGGAGTCGCGCCCCGCGCGGGCCTGCGAGAACGCTCCGCCCTGCACGCCCTTGAGGATTCCCTTTTCGATGATGGCCGTCTTGCGCGCGGGCGCGCCGTCGTCGTCCCAGCCGAAGCTGGCGTTGGCGAACGCGCACGTCGGATCGTAGAACACGTTGAGCAGTTCGCTGCCGTAGCGGTACGAGCCGATCATGTCCAGCGTGACAAAACTCGTGCCGGCGTAGTTCTGCTCGTCGCCCAGGATGCGGTCCAGCTCGAGCGGGTGGCCGATCGACTCGTGAACCTGCAGCACCATCTGGTCGCTGTCGATCAGCAGGTCCATCGAACTCTTGGGGCAGTTGGGCGCATCAAGCAGCTCGATTGCCTCGCCCGCCAGGCGCGGCGCGGCGGCGGTGAAGTTGCACCGCGTCAGCACCTCCGCCCCGCCCTGCTGGCTGTACCCGTGCCCGCCGAGGGTGCGCGTCTGCGTGTCGCTGCCGCGATTGGCCGAGACCGACATGAACACCGCCGCCGACGAGAACGATTGCTCGATGCGAGTCCCCGCCGTCGTCAGCAGCAGCGTCTGCCAGTTCCAGTGTCGCACGGCCGTCATCCAGTCGACGATGCAGTCGGCGGTCTTAAGTTTCCGCGACTGCTCGGTCAGCACCTCCAGCAGCGCCGCCAGCGACAGCGACGACCAGGGCGTCTCCTCCGGCGTGCGATATTCGCCCGTAACCGCCGCGGGAATCAGCTTGCTGAAGTCGGTCACGCACCGCCCCGCGGTGTGTTTCGCCCAGCGGGCAGCTTGCTGTGCAGCGTTCTTGAGTCCCTCGCGCGACAGATCGCACGTGGCGCCGTATCCGATCCCCCCACCGGCGATGACGGTGATCATCGCTCCTTCGTCATGACTGAGCCCCGGCGCCTCAGGGACATCCTGACGCACCAGGAGCGACCGCCCGTCACTGCACACGTGTCGCAGCGAACAGAAGTCCACCCCGGAAGGAACGATATCGCGAAAGATTGACTCTATGTTCTTCACGTTTGCTCTGGTTGTATGTTCAGGGACACGCACAACGGAGTTGTGCGTGGCACCCTCCTGATTACTGATTACTGGTTACTGATTACTTTTCACCGATTACTACTTCTGCCCCGCCTTGGCCAGCTTCTCCTGCGCCGCGTGCATCTGCTGGCCCGTCGGGGCGCTGCCGCTTTCCATCATGTCGCGGAAGCAGTCGAACAGATACGTCGCGTCGTGCGGACCGGGGCTGGCCTCGGGGTGGTACTGCACGCTGAACAATGCCTGGTCCGGGTGCGTGAAGCCTTCAACCGTGTTGTCGTTGAGGTTGATGTGCGTCACGGCCGCCCCCGTGGCGATCAGCGACTTCTCCTCCACCGCAAACCCGTGGTTCTGCGAGGTGATCTCGACCTTGCCCGTCGACTGGTTGCGCACCGGCTGATTGCAGCCGCGATGGCCGAACTTCAGCTTGTACGTCTGCGCGCCCAGCGCCAGGCCCAGCATCTGGTGGCCCAGGCAGATGCCGAAGATCGGCACCTTGCCCAGAAGGTCGCGCAGCGACTCGATGGTGTACGTGACGGCCGCAGGGTCGCCCGGGCCGTTGGAGACGAACACGCCCTGGGGCTTGTGCGCCAGGATCTCCGCGGCGCTGGCGCCGGCCGGCACGACCGAAACATTGCAGCCGCACTCGACGAGGTTGCGCAGGATGTTGGTCTTGGCCCCGCAGTCGATGGCCACCACGTCGTAAACTTTCGCCCCGTGCTCGCGGTGCGCCTGGGCGAACTTGCTGGAGTAACCGTCGGCCCACTTATATCCTTCTGTCGGGGCGACGACCTTGACCAGGTCCAGTCCGGCCATGCTCGGAATGGCGGCCGCTCGCTTGACCAGTTCCGCATCGTCGAGAATCTCGGTGCTCAGCACGCCGTTGAGCGCGCCGGTGATGCGGATGTACCGCGTCAGCGCCCGCGTGTCGATGCCGGCCAGGCCCATGACGCCGGCGGCTGCGAGGTACTCATCGAGCGATTTGCTGGAGCGGAAGTTGCTGACAACGGGCGAGAGTTCCTTGATGATGAACCCCGCTACCTGCACGCGCGTGTTGTAGCTTTCGATATCTTCGGTGTTGATCCCGTAGTTACCCACCAGCGGATACGTCATGGTGACGATCTGCCCGTTGTAGGACGGATCGGTCAGCACTTCCTGGTAGCCGGTCATGCCGGTGTTAAAGACGACCTCGCCCTCGCTGGTCCCGGCCGCGCCGAAAGACGTGCCGGTGAAGACCAAGCCGTCTTCCAAGGCCAATTTGCAGACTTGTTTAGTCATACAACTTCTTCTTTCACTTCTGAGGATCGCTCTTGTCCAGTGCCTGCGCGATCCGCCGCAACGATATCGCGGCTGACCGAACCGAACCCGTCAGCAGGGCCAGCAACAACAGCCCAACGATCGTAATAGTCATGATGAACTCTTCAAAACCAGTGCTTCCTAGCATCATGTCAGGCTCCTTTGCAGCGGCTCAGGCCTTGGCGCCACAGCACTTCTTATATTTTTTGCCCGACCCGCATGGGCAGGGAGCGTTGCGATCGACCTGCTCGTGGCCTTTGATCGGCGGGACCTTTTCGGTCTTCTTGATCAGCTCTTCCTCGGCGGCCACGTCATCTTTACCGCGGGCGGCCTTGGAGAGGTCCGTCAACTTCTTCTCGTTCTGCTTCTTTGCGAATCGCTCGCTGATGGGGTCATGTGCCATGGCAAAGTCCTCGTCTTCATTGTACCGTCAGGCAGGTCGTAGGTCGTAGGTCCCGAAACCCCTATGACCTACGACCTATGACCTAAACCCTAGTCTTTCCCTATCCCGTGACACTTCTTGTACTTCTTGCCCGAGCCGCAGGGGCAGGGATCGTTGCGGCCGACTTTCGGCTCGTCGCGGCGGATCGTCAGCACCTTCTGGTCTTCGCCGGCGCGTTGGCCCTCGCCGCTGAGGTGCCCGAAGCCCGCCAACTGCTCGTGCGCCGCCGACGAAACCTGGTACACGCTGGAGACTTCTTCGCCGGCGGCCAGGCGAACTTTGAAGATCATCGAGCTGACGCGGTCGCGCACGGCTTCCATCATCTCGTTGAACAGCGCCGAACCCTCGCGCTTGTATGCCACGCGCGGGTCCTGCTCGGCGTAGCCGCGCAGGCCGATGCCGCTCTTAAGATGGTCCATCGCCAGCAGGTGGTCTTTCCACGCGCTGTCGTAAATCTGCAGAAAGACGTACCGCTCCAGCTCGGTCATCTCGCGACGCAGATACGTTCGGCCGGCGTGGATCACGCGGCCGATGATATCGCTGTCAAAATCCGCCTCGCTCAGCTCGGCGCCGAAGCGGCGTGCGGCGAACTCGATGGCCTTTTCTTTGCTCGGGTCGCTGCCCAGGGCGGCGCGGACCGCCTGTTCCAGCCGCCCGCCTTCGTTCCACTGGCGCGACAGCTCCACCAGCCGCTGGTGAATGGACTGGATGCTCTTGCCCTGGAGCTCCTCGACCGTCAGGGCGGCCTCGTACTTGGCGTTGGCCCAGTCGACCAGGTCCTTGAGGGCGTAGACGTTCTCGGTGCCGGCCTTGGCGACCGTCATGTCCAGGGCGTATTCGACGGGGTACTCGATCTCGCGGCGCCGGTAGGCGTCGTTGAGTTTGGCAATGAGCAACTTCGAGGCGGTCTCGGGCGTCTCGCCGAGTTCTTCCAGGGTGACGGCGATGGAGAACTTGTCAGCCGCCCAGGCAACCAGGGCCTCTTTGCCCAGGTCTGCTTTGAGGTAGCGTTCGACTTCGGAGATGTCGAGCTTGTCGATGCGTTCGGCGGCGGCCTCCTGAAGGGCCTCGTCCACCTCGTGCGGCTGCATCTTGCGGAGCTGGTTCTGCGAAAGCTGAACGCCGAAGCGGCTCATGGCCCAGCTCGAGAGGCCGCGGAGATCCCACTCCTTGGGGTCGGCCTCTTCGTCCATGTATTCGCCCAGGGTCGTGGTGATGACGTTGACGGCCTCGTCCTTGGCCAGGCGGCGCAGGTCTGCTTCGAGGTTGGGCAGTTCTTCGGGCGTGTCGGCCTTGACCTGGTCGGGCGTGATGTTGATCTGCAGGGTGGTGGCGGCCCACTCGGCGATACCGCGGCGGTGGTAGCTGGGGTCGAGATAGTTGGCCACGCCCTCGGACACGGTCGGGGCGATCATGTCCATCAGGAGGCCTTCAAGGTCGCGCCCTTCGAGGATGCGCTGGCGTTGCGAATAGAACGCCCGCCGCTGGAAGTCCATGACCTCGTCGTATTCGAGCAGATTCTTTCGGATGTCGAAGTTGCGTTCCTCGACCTTCTTCTGCGCCCGCTCGATGCCCTTGCTCACGCGCGGGTGCTCGATGGCCTCCTGACCCTGCAGGCCCAGCCATCCCAGCACCTTGAGCGTCCACTCGCCGGCGAAGATCGCCAGCAGCTCGTCCCGCAGCGACAGGAAGAAGCGGCTCGAGCCCGGGTCGCCCTGGCGGCCGGCTCGCCCGCGAAGCTGATTGTCGATGCGCCGCGCCTCGTGGCGCTCGGTGGCCACAATGTGCAGCCCGCAGGGGACCACGACGCGGCAGTCGGTGCGGCCGCGGAGGGGAAAATCCTTGTCGATCTTGGGCTTGAAGCAGTGGGCGCAGTCGGTGGCGGGGTTGTACTGCTGGCAGTTGATGCAGCACTTGGTCACGCCCGGCGGGTAGAGCGGGTCGAACGCCACGCCCAGTTCGGTGAGCTTCTCGGCCGGCGGCACCTTGCAGTTTTCCCACACGACGCCCTGGCCGAGCTTGATGTCGGTGCCGCGCCCGGCCATGTTCGTGGCGATGGTCACGTTGCCGACCATCTGTTTGGAGTCTTTCTTGAGCGGGTGCTGCAGACCGGCCAGTTTGACGATCTCGCCCTCGACCAGGGCGTCCTGGATGCGCCCGTTGAGGACGCGGTGCTCGATGCCGTAGCGCCGCTGGAGCAGGGTGCTCAGGTGCTCGGACTTCTCGATGCTGGTGGTGCCGACCAGGACGGGGCGGCCTTTCATCGAGTACTCGTGAATCTCCTCGACGACGGCGTCGAACTTGGAATCGATCTCGGCGTAGATGCGGTCTTCGTGGTCGACGCGGTTGACCGGGCGGTGCGTGGGCACGGTGATCACGTCGAGCTTGTAGATCTTGCGGAACTCGCCGGCCTCGGTCATCGCCGTGCCGGTCATGCCGGCGAGCTTCTTGTAGAGCTTGAAGAAGTTCTGCAGCGTGATCGTCGCCAGCGTCTGGTTCTCTTCCTTGATGGTGACGTGTTCCTTGGCCTCGACGGCCTGGTGGAGCCCGTCCGACCACTCGCGCCCTTCCATCAGTCGGCCGGTGAACTGGTCGACGATCACCACCGTGCCGTCGCGGACGACGTAGTCCTTGTCGAGCTCGTAGACCAGGTGCGCCTGGAGCGACTGCTGCATCAGGTGCGGCCATTCCATGTTGGCCCCGACGTAGAAGCTGCCCACGCCGGCGATGTCCTGGGCCACGCTGACGCCCTCGTGCGTGAGGTGGACGGACTTCTTGTCCATCTGCACTTCGTAGAGCTTGTCGTGGCGCGCCTCGTCGGCCTGGGCCTCTTCGAGCTCCGCCTGCTTGGCGTCGAGGCGGTTTTCGATCTTCTTACGCTCGTCGCCCTTGAGCTTGCCCAGTTCGCCCTCGAGCGAGCCGAGCTCTCGCTTGATCGCCTCGACGCGCTTGTTGGCCTGGTCCCACGGGCGGTTGCGCTTGATGACCTCGCGGGCGACGGCGTCGGCCTTGCGGTAGCGGTCGGTCTGGCCGTACGCCGGACCGGAGATAATCAGCGGCGTGCGGGCCTCGTCGATCAGGATGCTGTCGACTTCGTCGATGATGGCGAAGTCCAGCCGCCCCTGCACCTGCTCGGCGACGGACATCTTCATGTTGTCGCGCAGGAAGTCGAAGCCGTACTCGCTGTTGGTGCCGTAGGTGATGTCGCAGGCGTACGACGCCTGCCGCGCGGCGGCCTCGGGACCGTAGGCGGGCATGTCGGCGGTGATGAACCCGACGCTGACGCCCAGCAGATTCATGATCGGCGTGGCGAAGTCGGCGCCGACGCGGACGAGGTAGTCGTTGTGCGTGACGAGGTGGACCTTGAGCCCTTCGAGCACGGCCATGTACATCGCCGGGTAGCAGGCGATGGTTTTGCCTTCGCCGGTGGCCTCTTCGGCGATGGCGCCCTCGTCCAGGACCATGCCGGCCACAAGCTGCACGTCGAACTGGCGGTGGTTCTGGGCGCGGCGGCTGGCCTCGCGGACGACGGCGAAGGCCTCGGGCTTGATCCGCTCGCGCGACTCGCCGGCGGCGAAGCGCTGCTTGAACTCGTCGGTCTTGGCCCGCAGCGCCTCCGGGCTCAGGGCGCGGATCTGCTCCTCCAGCGGGTTGATCCGCTGGCGCACATAATACAGCCGCGATCGCACGAGGCGCTCGTTGCGCGTGCCGCCGATGAGCTTGATAAAGATTTTGCCGAGAATCTTGATCATCTACCACTGCCCAAATCATGGGATATCAATACTACGCCGGATGAACGCCCAATGCATCCGCCACATCCGACAACCGACGCAGAATAAGATTCTTAGTATCGCACGGGGAAGGCACGGCAGTCAAGCTAGCAGAGAGACGCTCAGAGGATCGTTGGATGGGTGGATGGTTGGATGGTTGGATGGTTGGATGATTGGATGATTGGATGGTTGGACAACGCAGAGTTCCCATTCATCCATTCATCCATTCATCCATCCGTCCATCCGTCCGTCCGTCCGTTCATGCGCTATCCGTATTCAGGAGAATCAGCAATGGCCAGTAATGACGTCATCACCTGGGGACTCATCGGTTGCGGCGGGTTCGGGCAGTTTACGCTGGAGTCGGTCAGTTCGCTGCCATTCATACAGCCCGTCGGCGCCGCCGACGTGGTGCAGCCTGCCGCCGACGCGGCGGCTGAACGCTTCGGCATCCGCGCCTACGACAGCCCGCAGGCGCTGCTGGCCGATGAGACCATCCAGATGGTCCACATCGCCTCGCCCCCCTCGAGCCATTACGAACTGGCCCTGGCGGCCCTCAACGCCGGAAAGCACGTCCTCTGCGAAAAGCCCCTGGCACTGAACACCGATCAGGCCGACCGCCTCCTTCAGGCGTCCGCCACGGCCGGGACCATCTGCCCGGTCAACTTCGTCATGCGGTACGTGCCGGTGACCGAGGCGGTCAAGGCCGTCATCGACAGCGGACGGCTGGGCAAGGTCCTCTCGGCGCGGCTGACGAACTGCGCCTCCGACAGCAATCTGCCGGCCGAGCACTGGTTCTGGAACCGCGATGTTTCCGGCGGGATCTTCATCGAGCACGGCGTACACTTCTTCGACCTGTACGAGTACTGGCTGGGCAAGGGGCAGATCGACAGCGCCTCGGCGCAGACTCGCGAGGGCACCAACCAGCAGGACCGCGTCACCTGCACGGCGATCCACGACGGCGGGACCATCGCCAGCCACTACCACGGCTTCGACCAGATCGCCCCCCTCGACCGCACCGACCACCGCCTGGTGCTGGAGACCGGCGACATCCGCGTCGACGGCTGGATCCCGCTGAAGCTGACGATAGACGCCGCTGTCGACGACGCGGCGATAGACGAATTGACACGCTGCTGCGGCGGCGGCGCCGACGTGACGGTGATGGAGACGCTGGATGATCGCGAGCTTGTCGGCCGCGGAAAACGCCGGCACCTGACGCGCCGCATCCACCTGGAGTACGCCCCCTTTACGGATAAATTCGCCCTGTACGCCCAGGCCGTTCGCGACCTGGTGAGCGACCAGATCGCCTTCGTCAACGGTAGCGGCCGGCGTCGTATCAGCGAGAACAACGGCCGACGGGCGGTGGCGTTGGCGCAGGCGGCGACGCGGATGGCGGAAAAGTCGGGGCGTTCTTGAGGAAAATCGAAAAACTTTTCGGTCTTGAAAAGTTATAAAACAGCTTGTTTTAAGCCATATTCGCGATGTTTGCCAAGTGATGCATTGCCCGCCAAACGCTAAGAAAAGAACCCGTGGTATATTGCCTCCATCAGTTGATCGAAAGGGATTGCGGAAGCTTAGCGAGCCCGGACGGTACGAGACTGATACTTGACAACCTAAGACCTCTGCTCAGGAGTAATCGGTTCCTCCACCGATTGCTCCAGAAAATGGTAGCCGGCCCCTCCTCCGGTTGCCAACCTAAGTGGTAGCGGGCCCCTCCTCCCGCTGCCAGACAAGGTAGCCGCCTCCTCCTAGCGGTTACCTGGTTTCCTCTAAGGGCGGTCGGCTCCTTCTCCGATCGCCTTTTTTTATGCGCACTTGCAGCCGGAGGGGACGACACACGAACCCTGAGGGACAGGATTTTGCATAATTCCTCCTTCATGAGTTTTGGCCCCAGAGGGGCCTTCGTGCTTAGCCCGGATATTTCACCGCGGAGATCGCAGAGACCGCAGAGGTGTCTTGAATTAAAAGACTTACAGAAACTTTACGGAGTGGGCCTCATGGACAGTCTGTTTTTTCAGATTAGCGCCGCTTACGACGTG